>DAOUTL010000074.1 GCA_030626685.1 Candidatus Bathyarchaeota archaeon
AAACGCACGTCAGGCACTGGCACAATCCAAATTCGTGCATAATCTATTCCAGCCTCTCTCAAAGCATTGTGAATCATAACAAGTCTTTCACCAGCAGTAAAGGGATTATTAATGCTGTGGCTGTATTGGGCACTGCCCATTACGATTACAAGCTCATCAATCTCTTTTAGAACATCCTTTATCGCGCCAAGATGCCCTAAATGGAAGGGTTGAAACCTCCCAATGAAAAGTCCACGCTTAACCATTGGAACCATCTCGCAAATACTATTGCACATCTAAATGAATTAACATTTACCCTTCTCCAACCGTTTCAACACAGACTCAACAGGAAAAATTGAAAGCTTCTTGCTATCCACAGAGATTTCCCGTTTAGAAGTGTAGCCTCTACTCTCACGCCTCAAAATTTCGAGTTTCACGTCCAAACCAAGGCCGTATCCGCCCAGCTTGAAATCCGAACGAACAATCCTATGACATGGAACAATTAACGGAAACGGATTCAAAGCCATAACACGGCCAACAGCCCTTGGACTTCCACCAGCAACCTCAGCAACTGAACCATACGAAGTTACATATCCAAGCGGAACTATAGAAACAGTCTCAATTACTTTTCTTGCATAGCTTGACAATTGGTTGGTTGCTAAAGGAAAACTGTGGGAAACTTCTTTTCCACTATAAATGTCATTTAGCAAAACCACAACACACTCAGTGAAATGCGAAGCCTTTTCTTGTTGTTGAAATGACACGTCATATGGAATTACGCTTAAAAGATTCCGTAGCGCGATTTCTTTGCTGAAGCTGAATGTTGTGGCAAAAAGTTTCTCTTCATCGCTTGCTACTCCAAACCAGACCCCACTGATCTTTTTGGTATAAAGGCTTATCACAGCACATCATCTCTCGATGTTTTAGAACATTTTATACACGAGTAAGTTTAATAGTTTGTCTTGCACATATCAACGATAAAGGTGAGCTGAATGGAAAGGCAAGCGCAACAACCTCAATATCTTTGGGTTCCGGGTGCAACAACAGTTGGCGCAGTATGCACAGATGGTGTTATTTTAGCCTCTGAAAAACGTGTTTCATACGGTTATTTAGTTGTTAGCAAGGGCGGCAAAAAAGTTTTCAAAATCACAGACCATATAGGCGCGGCGTGCGCTGGACTCGTTTCGGACATGCAAATCCTCGTTAGAGAGGTGGAAGCCTACGCAAACCTATATAGCCTAGATGTTGGCAGACCAATTTCCGTGAGGTCAGCAGCCAAACTCATGTCAAATCTGCTTTTCACCCGCCGATTGGCACCATTAATTACGCAGACGATAACCGGCGGAATAGATGATGAGGGAACATCACTTTACGTGCTAGATGTTTTAGGCTCAGTGATACCTGACAAGTATGCCGTTGTAGGTTCCGGAACAGGAATAGCGATGGGTGTGCTTGAGGAAGGATATAAAGAAGACATGACCGTGGAGGAAGGAAAAGACTTAGTTGTTAGAGCAATAAAATCCGCTATAAGCAGGGATATCATGAGTGGAGACGGAATAGATTTTCTATTAATAACCAAAGATGGAACGCGCGAAGAATCCATAAAGTTCTAAACCTTAAAATTTTTTACAAAGTTTGAACAAATGAAAAATTAGCCGAATCCCTAAAGACGAAACTCATGGTCATTAAGGAGAGAGAACCTATTGTCATTTCAACTCAACCTAGAAGAAGGAAAATTTATCGTTCAACTTGCACGCAACGCTGTGGAAGAATATCTGAAAAGTAGGAAACGCATCAGCATTCCGAACAGCGCATCTGAAAAGCTTCTACAGCCTTGCGGCGTATTCGTTACGATAAACACCATTAGACACGGAGAGAAAGAACTAAGGGGATGCATTGGCTATCCATACCCAACAACCCCGTTAGCTCAAGCAGTGATTGAATCCGCCATAAGTTCAGCCACTCAAGATCCAAGGTTTTATCCACTTTCGTTAAGCGAACTTGACACCGTAGTTTTTGAGGTGAGCGTGCTTACCCCACCTCAGATAATAGAGGCTAAAAAACCAAACGAATACCCCTCCAAAATCAAAGTTGGAGAGGATGGATTAATCGTCGAGAGAGGTATGTTTAAAGGGTTGCTTCTGCCTCAGGTGCCCGTTGAGTGGAAATGGAATGAGGAGGATTTTTTATGCCAATGCTGTATTAAGGCTGGTTTGCCTCCGGATTGTTGGTTGCTGGAGGACACTAAAATCTATAAGTTTCAAGCCATAATTTTTGAGGAGGAACAACCAAGAGGGAAAGTGAAGCGTAAAGCCCTCGGCGGGAAATAATCTCATGCGAGTTTATTTTGCTCCATGTGGCATAGGCCTTGGACATGTTGGGCGATGTGTTCCAATAGCGAGGAAACTTATGGAAAAAAATGCTCACGTGATGTTCTCGACATATCGAGAGGGAATACGCTATGTTGAACGGGAAGGCCTTCCGCTCATTAAAGCTCCGCCTATCGGCTTTCAAGTCAAACCAGACGGAACAATAGATTTTAAACAGACAGCAGTTAACCCAGGTCCATTTTTCGCATCCTTCATCCTTATTAAACAAGTCAACGCTGAACTAGAAGCCATTGAAAACTTCAAACCAGATATCGTTGTTTCAGATTCCCGTGCCTCACCTTTATTGGCAGCGAAAATTTTGGGAACACCCAGAATCTGCATCCTAAATCAGTTTCAATTAATAATCCCGCGGAAAAAACATTTTTTACGTTTAGCAAGATTTGCAGACTCCATAACACTTGCACTTATTGGGAAAATATGGACAAGCGGAAACATTGTTCTGATACCGGATTTTCCTCAACCATACACGATATGCGCTGGCAACCTAAACATTCCAAAATCCTACAGAAAAAAAGTGAAACTGATAGGGCCGATTTTATCGACACATCCAAACGAGTTACCAACCAAAAAAGAATTGCGTAAAAAATTAAGGTTATCCACGGACAAACCAGTTATTTTCGCACCTATAAGCGGGCCCATCAGAGAAAGAGCTTTCTTAACAGAGATTTTAAAGAGAATCTTGCTTGAGTTTCCAGATGATTATGAGATTGTTTTGTCGCTTGGTTACCCAGACGCTGACGCCGAACCCGTGTTTCACGGTAATTTGAGAATTTATAAATGGATTCCGAATCGCTTTGAATACCTGAAAGCCTGTGACTTGGTTGTAAGCCGCGCCGGGCATGGAACCCTAACGCAATGCATGTGCTACGGCAAACCAATGATTATTGTACCAACACCCAGCCACACAGAACAGATTAACAACGCAAAACAAGCTGAAAAACTTGGCGTTGCAAAGGTAATCGAACAAAAAGAATTAAACAAAGAAGCCCTCATCAAAAATGTCAAACAAATTTTAGAAAGCGAAGTCTCCGAAAGAACCAAACAAATTCAAGAGGAAGTTCTGAAATATGACGGCTTAGAAAACGCTGTTAAAACAATAATTGAGATAGCAGAAAAGGAGATGTAACAATTCTAAAACGGAAATAAAAACAAGTATTTTAAAGTTAAACAACTATAGGTGAAGTCATGTTCTTGCCACAAAAAATCTTGGAAGAAAAACTTCGAAACATGCTTGCCGAAGACGTTGGACAGGGGGACATAACTACAGCATTAATCGTTCCTGCAGACAGCACCGCAGAAGCAGAAGTAATAACGAAAGAAGCCGGCGTAATAGCCGGAATAGAAGAAGCAAGAATCCTTCTAGAAAGCGTAGGACTCAAAGTCGAAGCTTTAGTTTCAGACGGAGAAAAGGTGAAAGCAAAAAAAGTGCTAATAAAAATCTCTGGAGACACACGAACAATACTCTCGGTTGAACGCACACTCCTAAACATTATCTCACGCATGAGCGGCATAGCAACACTCACAAGAAAGTTAATAGAGAAAATCCGGAAAGCCGGACTTAAAACCAAGGTTGCATGCACACGAAAAGTTGCACCTGGTCTTCTCTATTTCGATAAAAAGGCTGTTTTGATAGGCGGTGGCGACACACACAGGCTTCATTTGGACGACATGATTTTGATAAAGGATAATCACATCGCAGTAGCTGGGAGCATCGAAAAAGCGGTTGAGAAGGTTAGAGAAAACTCGTCATTCAGCAAAAAAATCGAGGTTGAAGTGTCAATGGTTGAGGATGTTTTAGCCGCTGCAAAAGCCGGAGTAGACATAATCATGCTGGATAATTTTTCTCCAAAACAAATAGAGAAAGCGATTAATTTACTCAAAGAGGCAGGTTTTTTCAGCAATGTTTTGCTAGAAGCAAGCGGTGGAATTACCGCAGAAAATATTCTTTCATTCGCTTCAACGGGAGTCAACGTAGTGAGCTTAGGCGAGATAACAGACAGCGCAAAAGCATTAGACATAAGCTTGGAAATCACAAAAGTCGAAAAAACCAGACACCATTAGTCTAGGAAAAAGCTTTTACCAAGAGGCCCGCTCAAAACCACCGAAATATGAAATTAAAGCAATCTCTATAATTGCAGCCGCCAATAACACTACGGCACAAATTGAAATAAGCATGCATGCATTTACAAGTTCGCTTTTGCCCCTACGTTGTATTATGCGCCAAGTTAGCCAAACACTTTCAGCAAAAGCAGTGGAATATGCCAAAAACTCCAGCCACGTAAATGGGAAGATAAACAGAGAGAGGAAAACCATGAGAGGTGGCAGACCTTCCGTGATGCTTTCTGCAGCAATTACAACGCCTGTGTTATATAATACATAGCATCCGAAAGTAGGTCCTGCAACGGGTACGAACATTGCTAGGCATACCATGAAATTGTTTCCGAAAATAAATTGTACATTGATGTTTTCTCGTATTTGATCAAGCTCCTGTTTTAGATCGCTTGCTTCAGAGGCGCTAAGCGGAGTTAACACACCTGCAACTGTTATGATGATGGAAAGAAGAAGAAAAGCTGCAATTGTCAGAATTCTTTTAGTTCTTGTTGGAATTTTTCTCCAAAAGTCAAGTGCCAATCACGCAGCCCTCCTAAGTCTTTCACGTTTCTGGAGTTATCTTTAAGGTTCGGAAACCTCTTGCACATGGGTTTAACATTTCCGTGATATTAACTTTTTTCAAGATTTCTTTTGCGTCTTCTGCATAACCTCTAATGTCGTGTTCTGCTGCAATGAGAGAGTAAAGACATACTCCTTTTTCGGTTAGTCTGGGCTGACATTTAGAGGGTAAGCCCAGCAAGATCGTTCTATTGTCTTTGACGGTTTTTTCAGAAGCATATAAAATTGCGTGTGCTCCAGCTGTTAACTCTGCAATCCTCACGGGAATACTTTCTTTTCCTATGGCTAATACTTCAACTCTATATTTCTGTGTGATTTCACCAGCAATTTTCCTTAGCCTGGGCAGAATTTTTAGGAGATGGCGTTTTGCTCTGCTGGAAACTCTCATGCCGGAGAACTGAATTGGAGATAGTTGTTCAAGTGGAACCGATCCTAGAGACATATCAAGATGCACAACATCCGCATTTACCTTTCCCAGCAATTCTCTGCATAGCTCTGCCTCATGAACCACAACCTCATGTCCGTTCACTGCATCTACGAAAATAGGCTCAGCCAAACACATGCTAGGCTCCCTATAAGGCGGGCTAACCAACACTGCTGCAACCGCAACAATTGACACTGGCTCAAACTTACTGGTCAGTATGGCGGAGGAAGAATCCGCTGCAATTATTTTCAAACGTTTCACCTAATCCTTTACAATGGATTAACAGAATTTATCTTTGCTGCTTAATCCGCCGCTTCTTTTAAGTGTATTCCTAAAATGAATATTTCTGAGCTTTTGGCTCGACTCGCCTTAGGTTTTAGTATTCTCGCAACTTCAAAATGCTTTTTCATTTTAGTAATGAAGTCGTCTAACATGTCTCCTTGGAAAACTTTTACGAAAAAGTTTCCCGAAGGCCTAAGCGTTTCAAAGGCTATTTTTAGTGCCTGTTGGGCTAAGTCTATTTGGCGGGCGTGGTCTACTTCCCATATTCCAGAGATGTTTGGTGAAGCATCTGATGTTACGACATCAGCTTTTTTTGGGAGAAGCTCCAATATTTGTTGCAGTGTCTCCTGCTCTGTTATGTCGCCTATTATTGTTCGAACATTATGCTCTGAAAAAGGTTCGATAGGTTTTAAGTCAACTCCTAAAACGAAACCTTTGCTTCCAACAATTTTTCTTGCTGCTTGAATCCAGCCGCCCGGTGCCGCACCTAAATCGACAACAATATCACTGTTTTTTATGAAATGATACTTTTCTACGGCTTGAAATAGTTTGTAGGCTGCTCTAGAACGGTATTTTTCCTCTTTAGCCTTCTTATAGTAATAATCTCTTTTGCGCTCTTGTATCCACGCTTTAGGCAAACTAACTGTCACCTAGTACGCCGGATTCATTTTTTGCTATGGAGAGAAGCCATTCTGTAAGCCTTTCACAGTTCTGTGGGGATATTGTGCTTGATGAGTCGCATCTGGGGTTGTCTGGACACATTAGGCATGGGCACTCTGCTATTGAGTCTATTGATGCTGGAAGCCTTTTCGTGTAAAGCCTATAAGTCCATCTTCCGTTGCGGAGTTCTCTTTCTCTGCGGATTAGTCCTTTGCTTTCTAGTTTTAGGGCGATTCTGGAGCCCTCTCTACTGCTTGCTCCGAGTTTTCGCCATAGTTCCGACTGGAGCACACCTTCATAACCCGTATTCATTACGAATTGTAGGGCTTTCTGTTCTAAGTTGTTGCG
>DAOUTL010000155.1 GCA_030626685.1 Candidatus Bathyarchaeota archaeon
GTCTCTTCTTAAATTCCGTATCAAGCGTGGTCAGCTTTTTAAGTTTAGCCCTAACCTCGGCATCAATGCCAAACCGTTCTGCTCCCTTCCCTTTTGCATAACCAAGAAATTCGGCACCCTCTATGGCAGTTGGTTCTGTAGCCTCAAACTTTTGTTTTCCACCTTCCTTGAGAGTAACGGTAATCTTGTCTTTTGTCTGCTTAATAGATTTAACCCGTTCAGGCCATGTCTTTATATCCGCCTCTATAGCTTCCCCAAAATCAGAATACGCCCTACCTGTATCTGATACCACCTCACCCTTTCTGAACGCCGCTATCAAATCATCAACAGTCTTTATTTCGGGAAGTTTTGCGGCCTTGATTGAAAATTCAGTTACACCTTCAGGTTCAACCGCTTTCTCAGCAACAGGCTTTGCCACCTTCGCTGGTATCTTCTCTACTGGCTTGGCTTCCCCCTCTATTGCCTTCTGCGCCCACTGGTTTTTGTCGTACTTATTGAGTACTTCCAGAGGCACGTCCTTCCCCTCCTTGAGGGCCTTTTTGACGATGTTCGGATGAGAGCTGAGTCTGACTGCTTTTGCATCTCCGATTGCATCACCAACATATTCGACTGGAGTCATCTTCCATGGTTCTTTCGCTTCAGGAGCTACTTTCTCCTTTACCCCTACCTTCGCTATAGGTTTCTCTGGAATAGGGGCTACAGGGGGCTTTTCTGCTGATACAGGAGCTTCTACGAGGGGTTTGATAACCTCTTTGACCATGTTATCAACTATTACACGCTCCTTATTCGGCATCTTGTTATACCACTCTGGAACCTTGGCTTTGACACCCTTTACACCTTCTCCCATTTTTTTGAATGTCGCAAGTTCTGCCACGAACCGGACTACCTTTTCCATTGTGGGACTGTCCCATGACGCACCGGACATGTAAGCAAACTCTTTGGCGGGTGCTGTTAATATCTCTATGCCCTTCCCAACCACTTCACCTATCTTCTGCCCGGCAGGTGTTTCTGGTTGCCATACTGCCCTCCCCCATGCTTCAACGGCTTTATCTCCTGTCTCACTCCAATCTTTTCCTAATGCCTCACCTGCACCTGTAATCGCTATGTCTGTCAGACTCCCACCAATCCACGCAGGAATACCGGTAGCAAACATCAATCCAACTTCACCTAAAGACTTTGGTGCTTCAAATACCTGCTTACCAATATCCATAGCTCTCTCGCCAACTGTCGGCGCAAAACTCCGTGTCGCTCCCATCAGAGGTTTTCGAACTTCAGGTTGCAGTCCAAAGTGTTCACCTATTTCCCGTTCGGAGAATCCGGCTTGTGATAGTTGAGTTGACTTAGACGAAACATATTCCTGTATTTCGGAATCGCTAAAGCCAGCTTCCCTGAGTTGCTCTACATTCATTCTTCAACCCTCTTGAGATATTGATCTATTGATTCACCCTTTGCACGTGAGATTACAGTCGTGTCGTCTTTTGAAATAGTACCTTCATCCTTGCCAAACACCCATTCCTTGAAACGATCCCATGTTCCTTTTTCAGGTTCGGCCTCTACTCCCAAGTCATATCCTAATGAACTTGCCATGTCTTTGAGTACCATAAACTTCTCAGGTGTCGGATTTTTCTCATAAGCACCTATTGCATCGAACAATCGCTTTTGATCTACTCCAGTTATTTCCTTTGGTTTCTCTGGTTCCTTCGGCTTATCCTTCCCATAGTATTTATCGAATAATCCCATACGCTCCTGATGCTTGGCCTGTTTTTCCTTTATATCGGCCATGATAGCGTCTTGCACGTTCTTTCTGAATTTCAAGAGTGCTGACCTATAAGCGGCCTGTGCCTGTGGGTCTAAAGCATTTCTGTCTTCATATCTGTACTGATTCCCAAAAACGTGAGCGAATAGAGCCTCTTGATTTTCGTTGGTTATTCTGTCTATCTCGCTGTAGATTTGCTTTCTCGGAACGTAAGGATTTCCGTGCTTCTTGAACTGAAACCTCTCCCATTTCTGCCGTTCAACAATTCCCCTTGGTGTCCCTTCTGGCATAGGACTTGCAGGTTTCGCAGGACTTGCCACTGGTCTGGTGGGACTCTTAGGTTTAGAATAGATGTTGTATGTCTTGCCTGACTCTGTGGTTGCTGTGCCGCTTAATCTTGAACCGGGTCGTTTATTTATGTCCATGATTAACTCCTAGAACTGGGATTGATAACGCCATTTCATTTCCTCCTTAATATGAGGTTTATCTTCGCTTGAAGTAAAACACCGTAAACATCATGGAGAACATTGCTTATCCGGTGAAGTACGAGTAACAGTATAAACCATTGAGTGTAATTCCAAAACATCAATAGAACTATCACAAATAAAGCACTCCAGACCGATACACAGTACCCGCAGGAGAGAAGTCTTTCAAAGAAACTACATCTCGACAACCATTCTCTTGGAGTATCGAATATCTCCGCTTTACAGATTAACTGTGTCAAAGCCTCGACTGCTATTATTGCTAAAAGATACTTCATACAACCACCTTATATCCGCAAGAGCAGACAAGATAACTCTCTGGCTGACTACAGCATTTAGCCTTGAACTTGAGGTTCTTTCCACATACCGGACACTTCTCTTTTGATACGTTATTCTTCTGTTTGATCGTTTTGTTTCCCAGCTTCACTTAATACCTCCATCCATTCTTGTACCGATTTGTCTGAATATTCTTCTCTACCACACTCTGTACAAATCCACGAGGTCGAATGACTCTTGCCCTTCTCGTCAATGGCGTTTACCTTCAGTCTCAATTCAGAATCACACTCCTCGCATCGTGGCCTGATGAAGTCGTCAATGGGGGTCATTGGCTTATTACTGCCCTGTGCGGTACTGATAAAGACCTCCATCTTTTCTTCTGCGAGGACTTGCTGATACAGTTCAAAGGCTATTGAGATATTCTTTGTTATGTGGGGTATGAATATCTTTCGGGCCTTGGCAACTTCCTTCATTCTTTTCTGAAATTCTTCAAAGTTCATTCTTTCCATAAGTCACCTATAAGAGTGCTGCTGGACAACAACCAGCCGCTTTCAATTCCTCCGTCCTCGTGTCCACCGTGCCACAGGTTTCAGTACAGGACCATCCCTCGCAACCGGGTCCCGGAAAACAGCCGCATCTATACGAACCACATCCATAGTCAGTACATGCATTATCCAATATCCCGTCACAACCATACTCATCCCAGCTTCCACAAAAACAACCACAGTCAGTTTCACATTCAGTCCCACTAACCTCAGATCCCGCACACTGTCTATGGTTTGTCCGATACGCGTAACCATTTACCGCATTTACCGCTATCTGTAAACTATCACACTGACCCCCTTCTACGCTCAAGGTTATTGTAGCGTTACTTTCACAATTA
>DAOUTL010000121.1 GCA_030626685.1 Candidatus Bathyarchaeota archaeon
CGCATTTCCCAAGGTCACAAGCTTAGGCAAAGCATCATTATTGGCGCCGCCGGTAGGATTTTCGACAGGATTTGCCTCCTTATTCTCGAACCTACGACCGACTGGTTAACAGCCAGCCGCTCTACCGTGCTGAGCTACGGCGGCTCCTGCTTAACGCTTTAAGAGTTTTGAGTTTTGTGGTTATATTTAAGTTTAGTTATTTGCGTCTTCTATTTGATTCCAGCCTTTTTTACTTTGTACCTAATTATTTCAACGAAAAGTCTGTAGAATGGTTTTAAAAGATATTTGTACCATTTTCCAGAAAAAGATAAGTCGATTAGGTTGTCTATCCAGTAAAGGTCGTGTTTTAAACATTTGATTAACAGTTCTTGGTGTAACTCGTTCACTTCTGCTTCTTTAAACCAATCTTCGTTTTTTAGTCTGCCCATTGGAACGAAAAACAGAGGGACAATTAGGCTTCTAACATCTTTAAGGTCATCCATCAACTCTATCGTCTTAATGAGGTCTTCTTCCGTTTCTTCAGGAACGCCTACAATTAACGTGCACGCTGGGATCAGCTTATTATCGTGCATTAAACCCATGCCACTGCGTACAACTTCTGGCCACTCTTCTGGCTTAAAGGGATGCGCCTTCGCTGGCATAATTTTTTCGGCGAGCTTTGGTGAACCTGTTTCTATACCGATTTCAGCGCCCCACCAAGGCTGCTTTTGCAGTATGATTTCAGCGATTTTTGAGAAAAGTTTTGGTTTAGCTGCTACGGTTGCAAGTGAGCAGTGACTCCATCCCATGCCATCGCATTTTTTTACAACCAGTTCATGAAGTTTAAGCAGTTTTTCATCGTTTGGAATGGTGTTTTTAGAGCCGTAGAGCATAACGTCTTCAGCATGAAGGCATACACCACCTTTGTTTCTCATGGTCACATCTATTTCCCGCAGTATCTTCTCATATGGATACCACCGTAAGGGCCTTAAAGTCACGCTGCAGAATTTGCATCCTCGGCAACATCCACGACCGATTTCTATCAAGTTGTTAATCGAAGGCGCTACGATTTCCGGTATTTCTTCTAAACTTGGAGTTTCTTTAATGGGTACTTCGTAATATTGTGGAGGATCATCATCGTTTAGTGCAGCTCGAAAGATTTTTCCAACAACCTTTTCAGCTTCCCCAGCGATTATGCAGTCTATTCCGTGCTCCTTGACAAATTCTGGTCTATACTTGAACTGCCAAACGCCAGGACCGCCGACGATAATTTTCAAACCACGCCTCTTTGCTTTTCTGATCTCCGGTTTATTCATTAAGATGTGGAAGTATTGCGCCAGAAATGGTTCTTTCTTCAGAATAGCGGCGAAGGTGCTTGAGGCTGGACCTATACCGAAGGGGTCCATGACATGGATACCTAAAATCTTTGCTTCATCAATGTATTTTCCTAAGTGGTCTGGGTCAACAGTTAGTACATCAAATCCTTCATTTAAGAGCTGAGCTTCAATCTTTCTTAATCCGTAAGGAGCCGCAACTGGTATGCCATCTTTTGTTTTGATTGGCGGAAAAAAGAGCCATTTGTAAAGCCAATCTGGAATTACATTCGGAGGAGCGCATGCTCCAAAGCCTATGAATTCGTTGTGGTGATAGTCACTCGTTAGAGTTCGGTCAGCGGTTAAGAGTATTTTATCGCTCACGGTTGTTGTTCGCTCCTGAAATGAGTATTGTTAATTCCAAAACATTTAAATTTTGATATATTCAATACTTAAAACTTGTGGTGAAAATGACTCAGAAAACCCTTGTAGATTTAGTAGAGATTCTGTTGGCGAAAAAGAGAAATTGGAATGTTGATACGAATTTGAAGATTGTAATTGGGGGCACTGAAATAGGCGCAATAGCGGTAACAGGAAAATTTCAGTACGTTCCAACGGATAGTGAAGGAGAAACTGCGAAATAGCCTCGATAACGCTAAGAGATTGGCTTAGAAAAAAGTTTCAAGCATGAACAGAACAAGTCACAAAATCAGGTCCAATCTCTCTGCCTTCATCGATACTGCCATAACGTCCTTTCTGTCATCTTACTAAAAATTGTGAAGACTTTGAGAAAAGTGCCGAGGTGATCAAATGTCCGAGGCTTTGACGATCGCTAACATAAGGAGATGGTTAGGCAACCCGATAGTCAGAGCGATCCTAAATAAGAGCGTCAAAAGAGGGAAGGATGGAAAACCGATAATAGAGTGTGCTCTAGAACATTCAGTCTTCGGCACAAAGTGCAACCTCACTTGCAGTTTCTATTCATGGTTCATTAATATGATAATTAAGAGATCCGCCGAAATCTTCGGAGTGAATTCCGAAGAAGTTTTTGAGGCTCTAAAGGAACCTTTTTTCAGGAGGGGGATAAGAAACACTCTGGAAGGGATAGCTGAGTTCGGCGTCCAAGCTCCTCAAACGACCGCCGCTCCTTTTCTCATTGTCTGGCAGTTCACTAACACATGTAACTTAAGATGCAAACATTGTTACGCTTCCGCAATCAGTGAAACAATGCCAGATGAGCTGACTACTGACGAAGCAAAAGATCTGATAGACGAATTAGCTGATTGCGGTGTAGTAGCAGTAGCTTTTTCTGGTGGTGAACCATTAATCAGAAAAGATTTCTTTGAAATTGCCCACTACGCGAAAGAGAGAGATTTTTACGTTTCTGTTGCAACAAACGGGACTTTAATAACACCAAGTATCAGTAAAAAACTAAAAGGTTGCGTTGATTATGTTGAAATATCGCTAGATGGATTAAAAGAAACACATGAAAAGTTCAGGGGTATTCCTGGAGTATTTGATAAAACAATAAATGGAATTAAGAATTGTGTTAAAGAAAAGTTAGATGTTTGTATTGCCCCGACAGTTACAAAATATAATTTAAAAGAGATTCCAGAGATTCTCGAACTTGCAAAGGATTTAAAAGTAAATAGATTCATCGCGTTCAATTTCATCCCGACTGGACGCGGAAAAAACATAGTAAATCAGGACATAACACCAGAGGAAAGGGAAGAGATTTTGAAATTCTTCTATTCAAAACTCTTAGAAAAGGGTTATCCTGATGTATTCTCGACTGCACCTCAGTACTCAAGGATATCGATAATGGCAGCAAGGAAGGACCCTAATGCACCTGTTTTACCGACCCATTTTGCGGGTAGGGAGGCTAGAGAAGCGTTAATGGGAAAAACACGAGTTCTATCAGATTTTATCGGTGGATGTGGTTGTGGAAGGATTTATTGTTGTATCGAACCTAACGGGGATGTGTGGCCTTGTGTTTTTCTACCTGTTAAGGTTGGAAATATCAGAGAAAAAAGCTTCAAAGAAATTTGGTTGAATAGCCCTGTCCTAAATGAATTGAGAGATCGTTCGAAATTAGAAGGTCACTGTAAAGTGTGTGAGTTTCGTAACGTTTGTGGTGGTTGCAGAGCGAGGGCCTACGGATACTTCGGGGATATACAGGCACCAGACCCCGGCTGCATCTATAATAAGAAATACTGGGAAGAAATCAAGAGCATTATGTAGATTGTATCAACGTGAACATGACTTTCGCTGCATAGTCCTTATGGCGTAATAATTTTTATGCATACATACATTTAATATTATAATTTACAAAACATTTAAATTTTGATATATCAACTAACCTCACGGTGAAAACTTGGCGCAACTCATTAATACTTTTGGCAAATTCTACTACTCTACAGCGCTTAAGCAATACGTCAAAGTCACTAGGATTGAAAGCTGGCTTGGGTGGATTTTCAGTTTTTCCTTTGGTTGCGTATTCTTAGGTTTACCTTCTATTTGGCGCATGATTTTTATTTCATTCGCTTTTTTATTTGCTACTGCCAGCGTCTTTGTTTTGAATCAATTCTTTGACCGCGAAGATGACAAGGAAAACGTTATCAAGTCTGACTTACTTGTGGCATCGGGAAAGATGGCGCCACGAACAGCGTTAATCTTTTCGTTTTCACTTATTATTTTATGCTTAGCATTAACAGTTTTTATTGACATAAGCCTCCTACCCTTATTCCTAATTTATCTTGCATTATGGACGGCGTATTCTGCTCCGCCTTTTAGACTCAAAACGGTGCCGATTGCAGACTTCATTCTCTCTGGGATAGGCGCTGGATTGCTTCCATTTTTGATAGGTGTAAGCGTTTCTCGTCCACCAATCATCAACATATTAGTCATCTTATTAAGTGCAACACCATTAATGC
>DAOUTL010000102.1 GCA_030626685.1 Candidatus Bathyarchaeota archaeon
CCGTCGGAGCATTCTTTCCCGAAAATGACACAATGGACCTAAAAAATAGCCCCAAACTATTCGCATCCAATACTTGGCGGTTAACCTTGCACCTAAACCAGGCTTAATAGTGTTTTCGTCAACAATGTTGTTTAGCGCTGTTGAAATCGCTTTTTCCGATACTACCACAAAATCTCCATCAGCTATTTTTCCTCTAACACCCTCGATTATTTCTTCTAAATAGTTTCGTCCCGGTCGCCAATATGTCGTGACAATCCCCCGTGCTTTATATTTAACCATTTACATCGCGTTGCTTTTCTTCAAGAATGCGAACGGAATTAAAGGCTTCGGAATCGTTTCTTTATTTCTTCAACATTACATTCCGACGGTTTCATTTTTCCCTCAGGGCAGTAACCTAACTCTACGCATGAGGGACCAGCGTTTTCAAACAGTGCAGGCGCAACTTTTTTCACTTGTCTAAGCATTTCGGTTGCAACTTCTCTTATTTCCCATTGAGAACGCGCACAACATCGCAGATTGAAAAAATGTCGCAGTTCACGGGCGTTCATCGTCACGATTATGTTTGTTTTGGCAGCGTTTGGAAGAATAAATCTTGCATCCTCTTTCGGAATTCTTAACTTCAAAAGTTTCTGGTAAGTTTCAGAGATTTTCGATAATGTTTCATCGAACATTTTTTTAGCTTCTACGTTGTCTGCTATGCTTGGCGGTGTTACATACTTCTCAAGCGTGTCGTAGGTGACGTAGCGTTGGCTCTGCTGCGTATACGATGCAATACGATGCCTAACAAGTTCATGGGTCATAGCTCTTGACACATCTTCAATGCTGAAGGTAAAGCCAGCATGCTCGATTACTGAAACATGACCGTAACCGGTAACTCGCTTAATTATTCGCTTAGCTGTTTCAGAATCCATTTTTTCAAAGATTTCTGAGGGACCTTCGCTTTTTATTGATGTCGACGCTGCTGTTCCGCAGAGCAGTTCAGCATCCGCCGTATACCGAAGAAGCTTAACCTTCAACTTTTAACCTCACCCTTCACTTTAGCATGAAAGTAATAAATGTGCTTTGTGCAAAAGAATTTGGGAGAAATGCTTAATTGACAAGGGTAAAGAAAGCCGTTGACTACATAAATGCGCTGTGCTTAAACAAAAATGCGGAGAAACGGTCGCTTGGAAAGAAGTTGGAAGTTCAGTATACTAAATGGATGAAAACCCTCGATCTAAAATGCATTCAGCTTGAGGAGATAGGCTTCACTCCCTTAGATGATGTTAAACGTGGGTGTATACGCGGTCGCTTGTATATCTGCCGCTTTCCATTTCCCTATCTATCTCACGCAGCAATAATATTCGCCTAAATGTTGGTGGATGTGTTGAAAACCACGTGTTTATTTTTGACCATGCGGATTTTGCTTCTTTCTCCATAGCGAGTTCTAACTCTCTTTCGTCTAAGACCCCGTCTTTATCGAGGTCGTATTCTTGTTTTTTAGCCATTATATGCTGAATTTCCTGTTTGGCCAGTGCTGGGTCGCCAATGTAGAAGGCTCTGGCTCCAGATGGTGGTTTTGGCGAAAGCGACAACCCGTAGGTGATTTTTGCTAGCGCACTTTGTAGGCTTCGAGGCGATCCGCTTACATAGGCTGAGTAAGCGTCTGCATAGTGTTCCCTTAGTCTGCTAAGCTTCATCACGCATAGAAGCGAAATGATGTAGACTATGTAGGAGATTATTCCGATGATGAAGAATGCTGCTCTTATGCCGCCCTCTTTTTCCTTCTTTGATGATGGCCCAGCTATCCTTGATACTTCCCATGTTCCCCGCGCAACCAGATAGGCAAGTAATGGCAGCGCTGAAAGCACGGTCATCACAATGTAGTCTTTATGTTTTATATGTCCTAACTCGTGACCAATTACGCCTTTAATTTCATCCATGTTTAGTTTGGTTAGAAGTCCTTCATGAACCGCTAGGGTGGCATCGCTTGCCGTTCTGCCAAAAACAAATGCGTTTGGCGTACTGTCTGGAACTACGGCCAGTTTTGGCATTGGTATTTCGCTTTTATCTGCTAACTCTTTCACTGTGAATTCAAGCCACGGGTTTTCTCCTAGTTTTAGATAGCGCAGGCGTGTTGAGCTCCTAACAATGGCTGGTCCAATAAGATACTCGAGGAGTATGAAGATAATTGTGCCCATTACGGCGAAAATCAGGGGGAGGTTAAGAATGAACATTATTGCCGCTAGGAATAGGGCAAATATGAAGGCTGCTAGAAACATGGACGTTCCCATTGCAAGCTTTAACTCGGTTAATCTGCCCAATTATCTCCCAGCCATATCAATGCAATAAATATTGAATTAAAGTTTTCCCAAAATGTTCCGAGAAAAACTAAGATGAATGATTCATACATAACTTAAAAAGAAACTACTGAACACACTCCTGTTAAGATGACGCGAACTTTATTTTACACGCTGGTTATTGCATTAAAGGAAAGCGGTCTTAAGTGATTTCATGCCAAGAGAATATCCATGCATTAAAGTTCCGAAATTTCATGGCGAAAAAGCTATAATCCTAGCCAATAAACTCAAAATTGTCAACAAAGAACTTGAAATTCAAAGAAACGAAAACTTCATTTACATTCCGCTCCTTCGTCAACCATTAAAAAATGAATTAGACGCCATTAAGGAACAAATTCCAGATTCCGAAATTTCAACTTACATTTTCCCAGTAAGGAAGAAGCGAGTAACAACACTTGTCGAGCCTCTCGAGGACACGCTTCCTCCGCATTTATTGGCAAGCCTACCTCGCGCAATAGACTTTGTCGGAGACATAGCAATAATTGAAATTCCTCCGGAGCTTGACGCGTACAAAAATGTTATCGGCGAAGCTATTCTGCGGGTGCATAAAAACGTGCAAACGGTGCTTGCCAAGGCAGGCGCTGTCAGTGGAACTTATCGGATAAGAGAGTTTAATTTAATCGCTGGACAACCAAAGACTTACACCATCCATAAGGAACATGGATGCAGGTATTACATAGACCTTGCTAAAGCCTATTTTTCCCCACGCCTCTCATACGAACACAACAGAGTTGCGTCCCTCGTCAAAGACGGCGAAACAGTCATAGACCTATTCGCTGGCGTAGGCCCATTCTCTATACTTATTGCAAAAACTCATGAACACGTGAAAGTTTACGCGGTAGACGCAAACCCGCATGCGGTGAAATTTCTAAAGAAAAACGTTAGGCTTAACAGGGTTGAAGGGAAAGTCCACCCAATTTTAGGGGATGCACAGCAGGTTGTTAAAGAGGGGCTTTTTGGGGTTGCGGATCGTGTGATTATGAATTTGCCTGAAAAGGCCATAGAGTTTTTGGAAGGTGCCTGTGAAGCGATAAAGTCATCGGGTGGCATAGTGCATTTTTACAGTTTTTTGAAGGCTTCCGATTCGTTGGAAAATGTAACACTGCGGTTCATAAATGCTGTTAAGGGGTCTGGAAGGGAAGTGGAAAAGATTTTGTTTTCAAGGTTTGTCCGTGCCACAGCTCCTTACGAGTGGCAAGTTGTTTTAGATGCAAAAATTCGTTAAACTCTAACGGTTAAGGTAATCTTCACTTTTTGCTTTGAGCTTCTCAGCTTTTCCACAAGTTTCCTTGACAAATCGCATGCAGCCTTGTCTGCTCGAATTGCTAACGTTCGGCTGCAAATGTAACCGCTTTTTCTTACAACAATGTCTTTTGGATGCGTCAAAATTAGCATTGGGCTTCCAAAAGCTTTCACCACTTCAACAACTTCTCCAGCCTCAATTAACATTGTCATTTTTGCGTTTTCATTACGTAAATTCTCCTTGAATTCAGGACGTAAATCAGCTACAGACTTGTCCGCTGACACTGCAATAATACAGTTGCCTCTCTTTAATAATTGAGATTCCTTAGTGATTTCAAGCGTTGACTCATGCGTGGCTCGAACATTCTTGTGTCCATAAGCAGAAATAATGGAAATTATTTCCATGGTGCACATCTCTGGCTACTGCAGAAATAGTTCCAGCTAAGCCTATTCAAAACCATCTTCAGCTTTTGCGGATCCTCAACAATCGTGATTTCCTTCACTTTCTGTATTTTGTCTTCTTCGTGAAGCAGCATTTTTTTGCCCATGGCGCTTTTCATAAGCATAAAGTCTGCAGCCATTTATTAATACTTACTCGATTACAGATCTTAAGTGATTAAATTAAAATAATTGCTGAAGAGCGGAAAATCTTTAACGTGTTCCCACTAACTAGAAATGAGAAAACTATGAAGAGATGGAAAGTGTTTAGAGATAGCTTAAGGGAAAAGGGTACTCCAATAACCTACGAGGTATGGTCGCCGAGGGGTTACAAAGTTAATCAACATCTGCAAGCCTTATCAAACTTCAAAGATAAGCTAGACGCAGTTAGCATACCTGATAACCCATTATCCACCCTGAAAGTTTCATCTATAGCATATGCCAAAATTGTAATGGATTTCCTAAACATAGACGTTATACCACACATCAATTGCAGAGACAGAAACATTTTAGCTCTACAATCAGACATTTTAGGGGCACATTTACTTGGGATAAGAAACCTCTTCATCATAAGCGGTGACAAACCTGCCAAGGCACCTAAAAAGCTGAAAGAAGTTTGGGAAGTTACGTCTATAAAGCTTGGTAAAATAGTCAAACATTTGAATGAAGGCTTTGCTTACAACGGTGAAGACAGCCTCATCAAAATTGATGGTCAAACCAACTTTTTTTTCGGCGGGGCAATCATATTTGAAAGAAAAATGGAAGTAGACAGAATTTCTAAGAAAATCGAAGCTGGATTTAGTTTTTTTCAGTCACAAATAACATTCAACACTGAGAAAGTGCTTAACTTCTTTCAAGAAGCTGAAAAGTCAGGAGTAACCATAAATAAGCCAGTTCTGGTTGGCTTGTCACCTCTGCCCTCGGAAAAGACGTTAAAAAGAGTTCTTAAATTTCTTCACGTAGAGATGCCTGAACGATTATTGAAAAGGCTAAAACGTAGTGATGATTTCGCGAACGATCTGATAATGATATGTTTGGAAATCGCAGATGAGTTGAAATCTAC
>DAOUTL010000027.1 GCA_030626685.1 Candidatus Bathyarchaeota archaeon
GCCTTTTCCCGAACCTTTACGAGAAGCTCTGGACTGCAACTGTAAGCCGCATGAGGCCCAAGCATGACTGTTACATTGCCATTAGCGTACCCATGAAAATTTTTAGCAAAATTTACGCCTTCATTCAGCATTTTCTCGCCTAACGCCTTGTTTCCAGCCTCAATTATGCCTTCCGCTAAAACACCTCTTAATCCGCTTTTCTCCACAGCTTTTGCAACCATGTCCTCATGAAAATACATGTCAGCAAAACAAGCCGTTCCACTTTTGATCATTTCTAAGCAGCCTAAAAGGGCTCCAACATAAACATCCTCTGAATTGAGTTTAGCCTCTAAAGGCCAGATTGCTTCCTTAAGCCAAGTATCCAACGGTTGGTCTTCGGCTATTCCGCGAAAAAGGGTCATAGGTACATGCGTGTGACAGTTAATCAATCCGGGCATGGCAACTTTTCCCTTTGCGTTTATCTTTGTTTCCGTCCGTATGTTGGTTGCAGATGCGCATTTGCCTACAAAAGTTATTTTCCCATTTTTTATGGCTAGGGCACCATCCTCTATGGAAGCTTTACCGTTCATCGGCAAAATGGTGCATCCGTAAATTAGTAAATCGCATTCTTGGTGTTTCATGTTTGCGTTTTAGGTGGTGGAGTTTTAAAAGGTTTGGTGTGCCTATTTTAACATTGTTGGGTGGCTGTAGCCTACTATTTCAGTTATTTATCTTGAGATTAGTCCTTGTGAGTGCACCATTTGTGCAGAGGGAGAACTCTACCATAAAAAGGATGTTAATATAGCGTTAGAGGAAACTTTGCGTTATTAGCCTTCTAGTTGTTAGAAGATGTTGGTGGAGTTGGAAGTTAAAATCCGTGGTTTTGTTCTTTTCTTCATGAATGAATGCAGAGCGGGTTGTAGAGCATCCTCTTCTGCCAAAGCTCCCTTAGGTATTCCTGTTGCGCCTATTTTCTTGCATATGAAGTTAAGCGAATCCTCTGTGAAGTTTAGTAGGTTCTGTCCTTCGGTTGTTAACTGATACACTTTTCTGGGTCGTTCATTGTGCATGTCCCATTCGCTTTTCACATATTTCTTTTTCTCCAACGTGTTAAGTAGCGGATAAATGGTGCTTGGTCCGAAGTATACTCCAAAGTTTTTACGGATTTTCGTGATTATCTGGTAGCCGTGCGTCGGCTGCGTGTTCAAGAACTGTAGCACTATTAAGTCTAGAAGTCCCCTCATTAATTTGACTTGAACTTCTTTCGAGTTGTTGACCATTATGTTTCTCTTCTGTATTTTTGTCTAACAGTTTTTCTGTTAGACTGAGATACAATATGTCCTTTTTAGGACATATCTCAAGACTCTATACTTTCTGAACAAGTATATAAAAGTTTGGGCTTACATAAACATGAAAGCCTACGTAACTTAAATAAGTCAAAACATGAACCAGTTCAGAACAGAACATGTTTAGAGAGTGAAAAATTGGCAGAAAACTTCAGAAAAGAAATTGTTCAACGCATAACCAAAAACTTGTTAGACATCCAAATATTAAGGCTTATTCAAACACAACCAATGTGGGGATACAAAATAAAAAAGCAAGTGGAAACAAAATTCGGTGTGAAAGTCGGACATGGAGCCCTATACCCACTACTTAATACACTGGAACAGAAAGGCTTCTTAACCAGCCAAAAACAACAAAAAGGAGGAAGAACAAGAAAAGTCTACACAATAACATCAAAAGGAAAACAATACGTAGAGACATATAATAATATACTAAAAGAACAATTAGAAGGTCTTGACATCAAATAGTATGCCTTTCGCAGTTACTTTTGCTTTCTTATCTCTTTGCCTCTTCAATTGTGTTAGCAATCGCACAGGTGTATCGTCTCTTCACAATTTATTTGCGCACTTGCACTTAAACTCTATCGGTACAGAACCCTACTTGCAAGCAGGACATTCCCTACAAAATCGATGAGTTCGCCAACGCGATTGAAAAAATCTTTGGGCTTGGAGCCAAATTTCTTGAGATTCAGATAATGAAGCACCTTTATGAAAAGGTTGAGAATACCTTCAAATATTTTCCAGAAAAGGAGGATCTAACATTCACCGAATACGTGATAGTAGCACGCGCCAAGCTGCTTCAATGTGGATATGGTCACTTTCAGCGATTACTCCGTTCAAGTCAAAAATAACATCTTTTATCATATAACGCGCGCATCGATTTCTCTGTTTCTTTAACTGTTCTGGCTGTTGCCTGTGATGTTTATCGCTTTCAAAGCTTATCAATTGTTTTTGATTTTCAATTGTATAAAAATTAAGGAAATTGGCAATGACTTTCAGCAAGGTTTATGCGCGCACTTCATTTTTTAATTTTTGTTCCCTTCCGAGACCGTGAAACCTACAAAAACTTTTTCGATGTGAATTAGCGAGCGCTACTTCGTTGGCAGGTCCGAGGACGACAAAATTTTCCTCACCATCAGGGTTGCGGACTTCGGCATAAGCACATACACCCGCTATAGTATTGAAACTCTTCTGTTCACGTAAGCATGATATTACGTGAGTATGATATTCATAAACTTGAAAGTTTAGGTTTTATGCAATCTGGAGGAATTGAGTTTTTAAACGTCAGACGCCTGCAGTTCGGCGTTGTCTGTTCGGATGAAAATAGGGACGTTTTTCATTTCCATCTGTAAATATTTCTTCTCTGCTTTAGTATTTCACTTCCTTGTATTTTGAAGATGACCAAAACTCTTTTATGTAAAGAAATTAGTTTGTTAAGACGGTGAGATGAGATGGTGGAAGCTGTGAAAGGTTTTGGTGAAACTCTGACGCAACTAATCGATAAGCTTGCAGGGAAGGGATCCGATGTCAAGCTTAGCTTTCAGGACCTAATGCTGGAAATTGGCATGTTGAAGGTCAAACTGAACGGGTCTGTCGTGTTGGATATTCTGTACGTCTCGGAAAAGAAGTGACCCCTTTCCTTTTATGGTGAAGCCTTGCAAATACCAATGTGGCTGGTTCACATTCTTAAATCAGGAGAAGTTAGCGTCTTCACCGATAACATGAAGACCCTTCAGCTGAAAGTTGAAAATAGAAAAATTGATGTCAACTTAATGAACAAAGAATTACTGAAGACTATATTGAGGGTTGGAGTTGAGGCAAAAGGAAAATCCCTCTTAGAGAGGCTTACACAGCTCAAGAATATTGCTAAAGAATTAAAGAGAGACGGACTTACAATAACGATTTCTCACAGAGGCTGCATTGTACTTACATTAGGTTCAGGAGCAAATCCCACATTTTCACAGTTAGTAACGAGAACGAACGCAATAGAAATCAACAACCTAAGCAAGTTGATGCAATTGGTTGTCTAAGACTTTAGATAACGTTGACCACAGGATAGTGAAGGAGAACTATTTCGAATTATAGCTTACCCCTACATTTGGAGATTCTGCAAGACGAATTAAGAGGTAAACATCCATGGAAGCTTTTGATCCTGTCACAAAAAACAGGATCTAATGAAAAACCGTATGACTTCTTGCGGGCTATACATTCGGTTTTAACTTCAATGTGGTTGCCATTTCAACGAATTAACTTTAAGATCGTGAGCTAACTGTTACCACCAGATGTTAGAGCCTAAACCTAGAGAAGTCTGAATGGGAGGAAACAATAACCAGTCATGGTGGTTGCTACTTCTATATAAAATAATGCAATGTCAACGGTACAGATAGTCCAACAATCGCGCCCGCAATTATTTGGGTAGAAGTATGTGCTTTTAACTTTAATCTAGACCAGATGACTAACAGTGAAAGTACACCTAACGGTAGAAAAACCAAATCAACTAACAACAATGTTGTCCAAACGCCCATTAAGGCGGTGGTGTGACCACTGATCTTCCATCCCGGTCTTACTGTGTAAACAATAAGAGTAACTAATAGAAGGGAGATAGCGCCGAACACTATTTCTTTGGAAAGCTTCAGAAAACAGTAGCACAAAAAGAAGGTTAATAAAGCTGATAAAGCGCCTATGCAGTAAAGTTTGTTTTCATCCCCTATTCTTTCCTTAAAGAGGTATATCACCAATCCGTAAACTAAAAGTGAGAAAAGAAATGCTAATACATTATTAACGAAAACTGGTTCGCCACTCAAATAGATCAATAACAAAACAGCACCTATTATGATTGCATTTGAAGGAAAAAGAAGTTTCTCGACCGCTCTGGCAATATCCCTTTCCATTAGCAATTTCCCTTAACCTTATAATCTCCCTACCTTTATAAATAAGAAAGCTAGGTAATCTATCAGATATTACTGAAACTGGACAGCGGCTTACGTGGTGGAAAAATGCTAAATATACCAAAACATCTGGCTTTAATTCCAGACGGCAACAGAAGATGGGCTTTAAAGCATAATTTACAGCCTTGGGAAGGTCACAAGTTTGGAGCGGAAAAAATAGAGGTCTTATTAAACTGGTGTTTAGAGTTAAAGATACCTCAAGTTTCTGTCTACGTACTATCCACGGAAAACCTGAATAGACCAGAAATAGAGGTCCGTGAGCTTTTTAGGCTCTTGAAGCAGCATTTACTGAAGTGGGAAAAGAAAGATTTCCTCTCAAAGTACGATATAAGAGTTAAATTTTTCGGAGATTTCTATAAAATACCTAAACCTTTAATTAGAGTAATGAACCGGCTAACGGAGAAGACATTAATGCATCAGAAGAGCCTTTTAAATCTGCTGGTAGCTTACAGTGGGCAATATGAGATGTTAGAAACGGTTAAAAAAGTTGTTAGCAAATTAGATTCAAGAATTGAAATTACACCTAAATTGATAGAAGAAAATCTCTTGATCTCTACGCCAGTCGACTTAGTCATTCGCACCGGTGGAGAGCACAGATTATCAAACTTACTGCCATGGCAAACCGCATACGCCGAAATCTACGTAACCGAAACTTTATTGCCAGACTTCACAAAAAACGAGTTTCTCAGAGCCATAGAATGGTACAATGATAGACAGAGGAGGTTTGGTAAATAAAGCCACGGCTATGCGTTTAGGTATTCACGTTCGTCTTTAAAGTCGTACTCTTTATACTCTCGAAAAAATAGGTCAAGTGAGTGGAAAATTATTGTGAAGGCTACCCTACAGAAGAACTTGAAAAATATCATGAACTTCTTGAAAGATATCTCCATTATACATTAGTTCTCCCGAACCGATGTATTTTCTCTTGAAGCATAGCATGTACAAGACGATTCATAAGTTTTTAGGGACTTCATGGAAGCATAAATGGGAAGCACAAACAGAAAAAATATGCGGGAGAAGTTTTCGCTTTCAGCCTAAAAGAACAAATACAAAAACACGACATAAAATAACCGAGAGAAAATGAGCAGCAATAAATCAATCGAAAAAGTGAAAAAATTCCTTGAGAAACGAGGAAGAGATGCATATGAAGTAGCGAAGAAGGAGATTTTAAATGAAAAAATTGAGTATAAACCAGTTCGTGACGCACTACAATACTTTATGCGAGAATTATGGCAGAACTTTCAACACCCAGCACTACTCTCCTTAGCATGTGAATCTGTTGGAGGAAAACCTGAAAACACAATTTCAGTAGGCGCAGCATTAGTGCTCTTTACAGGAGCCGCCGACCTTCATGATGATATTATAGATCAATCTAAAACTAAAAGCTCCAAAACCACTGTTTTTGGCAAATTCGGCAGAGATCTCACGCTTCTTGCTGGTGATGCATTACTCCTAAAGGGTTTCACAATTTTGCACGAGGCATGTGAAGAGCTCCCAAAAAAGCAAGGTAAGGCAATCATAAACTTGGTAAAAGAAGCTTTTTTTGAAATTGGTATTGCCGAAGCAAAGGAAGCAGGCTTTAAAGGGAATTGGAACTTAACCCCCGAGGAATATTTAAATGTAATAAGAATGAAAGCAGCAATTGCAGAAATGGCCACCCGTGTTGGTGCAATTATTGGAGGGGGTTCTTCTGACGAAATTGAAGCCTTGGGAAATTATGGCAGAACTTTAGGAATATTAGCAACCATAAGGGATGAGTTCATAGATGTTTTTGAGCCAGATGAACTCAAAAACAGAGCTGAAAATGAGTGTTTACCACTCCCGCTTCTTTACGCGTTTCGCAATCCGAAAGTAAAGAAAAAAATTACTCATCTACTTAGAAAAAGAGAACTAACAGAGAAAGATGCTTTAAAAATAGTAGAAACCATTGCGGAAACTAAGGAAATTCAAATTTTAAAGAGGAAAATAAGATTTCTGTTGGAGAGAGAAGTTAACACGCTTAAAGTTATAAAGAATCCAGATGTATCCAACGTTCTAAAGGAAATGTTCTACGCAACAGTAGAGGATTTATGAAGTAAAAACTAAAACCATCCAAAGCGAACCCATCTAACAGGCTTTTTCTTTTTTGCCTTCAACCTTTTTATCCTCCTACTGTATTTATGTTCAACATAACAGCTTAAAAGCTTTTCCTCTCCCTCTTATATGTATCCGAAATCTTGTTTCAAAATACTAAATATTTATCTAAAGGAAAGGTTCAGAGAATTTCGAACAGTAAATGCTCGGAAAAAAAATCTTTGAAAAAACTGAACTGTATTCCGCTAAGGATTTATTAGCCAGCATTATTTTGATAGTCAATGCCTTTATTTGGCTTTCATGTGCATCCCGAACTTTGAAAGAAATCATAGATAACGTTGCTTTTACTAATTATGAAGCACTTTTAATACGGAGCGTTAATTTTTTCGGAGCAGTTATTTCCATTTTGGTTGGAGCCTTTTTTGCAGAAAAATTCAATCGGCGAGTTCATTTCTTCCTATTTTGGATATTATTTGGAATTATCTCGTCTATCACTCCCATTTTTATAGATATCAGATCTATGACAGATGTTTTGATTATTTCTTTATTGTTTAGTGTATCTCTAGGATTTGGTTTACCTGCTTGCATGGCATATTTTGCAGAGTACACGGTTGTAGAAAACCGTGCGCGACTTGGTGGAATAACATTATTTCTTGCGATGGGTTTGGGGGCGTTTTCACTTAACTTGATAGCAACTGAAAGTATTGTAGCAAGTTCATTTTCTCTCGCATGTTTAAGGGGATTCAGCCTAATCGCTGTTCCTTTCATTAACTCATGTAAAGATAATGTAAAGAGAAAATTTGGCAGTTCTTTCATATCTATACTTAGGGAACGCTCTTTCATCTTATACGTGATTCCTTGGACTATGTTTTCACTGGTTAATGATTTAAGTATACCTGTTAGTATTAATGTTCTTGACGAAGAGTTCGTTTATTCGACAATGATTATTGGAAATGTTTTGGCAGGAACGTTCGCCATTGTCGGAGGTTTTCTTTCCGATATTTTTGGGCGTAAACGTATCACCATTACCGGATTTGTGATGCTTGGTCTTGGATATGCGATTTTAGGAATTTTCCCTCTAAACTTATTTTGCCTGTATTTTTATATGATGGTTGATGGTATTGCTTGGGGGATGCTCTCCGTAATTTTCTTAACAACTTTGTGGGGAGACTTAGCTTATGGTAAGCCAAGCGAAAAGTATTACGCTCTTGGCAGTTTACCATACCTTCTATCTAATTTTTTGCGTGTCACAGCGGGCCCATTCATCGCAAATACGATTTCAGCCTATGCTATTTTTTCCTTTGCCGCGTTTTTCCTTTTCTTAGCTGTTGTGCCTTTAATGTATGCTCCTGAGACTTTGCCTGAAAAGAAGATTAGGGAGAGGGAGCTTAGGCAGTATGTTGAGAAGGCTAAGAAGATTAGGGATAAATACGCTTAAAAATTAGAGTTTCCCTCCATTGTGGGGGAAAGTATGTTCTTTCACATGATGTTGAGGAGAAAGATTAAAGCGAAACTGTAGCGGTTTAGCAAAACCGTTACCCTTTTGATGCCGCTTGCGCATTGATGCCATGCACCGTGGAAATTTATTGTTTTTGTAGGGTGGATGAATTCGTGTTTGTTGCGTGTCTCTTGGAAAATTGTTAGATACATAGTTACTCATCTTCCTTTTAGATAATTTATCACTGCTTTGATGCCGCTTTTTATGAAAGTGAATTGTCTGTTCTTTATCCAGCTCCAAACGGTTTTGGGTCTGAGGTAAAGGCTGATGTATGTTTTTTGTAGGAAAGACTTGAGCTGCTTTTCTGTGATATCCCTAATTTTCATCACAGGTTCGATTGCTGTATACTTAGACCAATCTTTAGTGAGTAATAAATCGTTCTCCAAGGCGAAGTTAAAGATTGGACTGCCGGGGTAGGGTGTGAGAATTGAAAATTCAGCATAATCTAAGTTTAAGCTTTTAGCAAAATCTATGGTTTGCTTGATTGATTCCATGGTGTCTTCGGGGAAACCGATGATGAAGGAGCCGAGAACTTGAATCCCAGCGTTCTTTATCACTTTCACAGCTCTTTTTATCTGCTCAACCGTTATTCCCTTCCCTATATTGTCAAGAATCCTCTGACAACCCGATTCTATGCCTAAGAACAGAATCCAGCACCCAGCCTTCTTCATCTTTTCCGCTAACTTTCTTGTTATAGTGTCAACCCTTGAGGATGCTCCCCAACTGACATCCCACCCTTCTTTTATTATTCCGTCACAAATTTGCTCAGCTCTCTTTTGGTTGAGAGTGAATGTGTCATCTACGAATTCGATGTTTTTTGTGTCGTAATCCTCGTAGATAACTCTCATTTCGTCAAGAACGTTTTCTGGGCTTCTACCCCTCCAGCATCCGCCGAAAAGACGGGATGAGGAACAGAAAGAGCAACGGAAAGGGCAGCCTCTACTCGTAATCATCGCCGTGTATCTTGTTCCGTTAACTTGATACTTCTCCACAGGCAGCAAGTCTCTGCTTGGAAACGGAATCTTATCTATGTTCTTTATGAAGGGCATAGGCTTATTGTTCACTACTTTATCTTCCTTTCTGAACGCTATCCCCCTCACGTTTTCTAATGGTTCCCCGTTTTCAATTGCGGTTACCAGTTCCCCTGCAATCTTTTCTCCTTCGCCCTTAACGATTACGTCAACATCTTTACATTCTCTTAGCGTTTGCTCCGGCAGGAAAGTTACGTGAGGCCCTCCCACGACCACTACGGAATCTTCTCTCACCTCTTTAGCTATTTTCGCTACATCGTAAGCTTGAGGGATCGACGGTGTGACAGATGTGATTCCAACAATGTCTGGATTAAAACTCTTCAACTTTCTCCTCAAGTCTTCCATGCTATACTCGAGAATGTTTGAATCAATTATTCTAACTTCATGGTCTTTCCTTAGGACGGAGGCAAGATATGCTAAACCAAGGGGTGGAGATGAAACTCCGACGACCGATTTCACAGCCGAGTTGTAGGGAGGAGATATTAAACAAACCTTCATCTTTTCACCTCAGTTGTGGGTTTATTATTTATAAGAAACGTTAGATTTGCTGACAAATTGTTTATTTTTTTTCTCCAATTTCTGCTACCTCACATTCGAAACACAAATCTGTGTCACGGTTTGTCCAGAATATTTTTCCTCATTTTCTACATTTAACTTTATGCAGTAAGCCCTTATCTTTCGACGTTGCTTTTTGCATTAAGGCGATATGCTGAGGGAAAGCTATAGCTTTTTTAGAAACCGAGGTTTGCTTCTTTTACCAGTTCTCTTCTGCAAATCATGGTTGCTAACAGTGTTGGATCATAAATAGTGGTAGAATGATTAGTAATGAAAACTCTGGTATTAGGATTACTTCGAAGATACTTGGTTAAGTTTTAAGTTGAGTTGCTATTTTCTTTCCGAACTCTCTGCATTTAGGAAGCTCTTCATCAACAATTGGTCCCTTCATCCCTTGAACTTTTATTGACAGCCCATGTGCTATCCGTTTTAATTCTGGAGCCTTCTCGTTCATCCTCTTCTCCATCTTCTTTACTGCTTTTTCGAAATCCCCTCTAATGTACGTGTCAAAAACAGCAAACATTTTTCTCTTTAAGTGGAGCTTGCCAAGCTTGTCTATAAACTTCTTGGGACCTCTGGTTGGTTCCCCAAAATGATTTGGAGAACCTATCAAAATTGCATCATAGTCAGCTATCTTGTTAGGGTCAACTTCTTTGAGCTCATTAAGGACAGCTTCTATTCCTCCAACTTCGTTCATTCCCTCTATGATTGTTGCTGCTACAAGTTTGGTGTTACCGTACTTCGACTCATAAACGACGATTACCTTTGCCATTATAATCACAATTTACTACGTCTTCTGCTTAAGTTTTTATGAATTGTGGAAAATCCTTCAATTGAATTCTATTTCAACACACATTTCTCTAATCAGACTGCATTAACTGTTAGGCTCGTTAGGATAATAGTTTACGCTTATCTCTTTTCCAAATCGCTTGTGAACATGCAGTGAGGGGTTCAAATCTTCAAATAGGTCTGTGTGGATTGTTGCTGCTAAAACTGCTTTTCCTTATTGTCTTGCAAGTTGTCCGTCACTTAGCTGTTCATAACTGCGTAGGGTCCTCAGCTACCATTATGTTTAAGTATCCTACCCTTTGAGCTTTACATGCCAGTTTGGCACAAATATAATGTGAGAAATAAACCTTCTCTTTTGTGTACGCAAAGAAAATTTTTGTTGTGGCTCAAAAATGTTAAACGGTGCTGAAACAACAGTTAACACGCCGTAAAATGGAGCTGAAACATGTTTGACGAAACGGTTCGTATTGGGAGAAAGGTGCCAAAACATGGACGATGAGACCGTTTGGGTTGGTAAAAAATTTGTTAGGCCGCGTCTCAGCCTTGATGAGTTGTGGTTGATGTACCGTTTAATCGATAATCAGTATTGGCTGTTGAGGAGGCATCCGCATCCGTTTTGGGATTTGGAGAAGGTCTGCAAGCTGCGGCGTAAACTGTTAAGGCTTGTAAATAGGTGTCGAACATCTAAACGTCAAATAAGCCTGCGTGAGCGGGTCTATTAAACAGTCTTTCAAGCCTTCTCAGAAAACATTTAAGAACAGAAAAAAGGGGAATTGCGGGAGACTTCTCCACGTTTTTATGAGACGCACAAATAGTAAACGATTACATGCTTCGATTAAATAGTTCATTTGAAAACAAAAAGAAGAGGAAGGACTCTAAAGTTTCTTGCATACTATGTCTTTTTCTCTTACGCGTTGCACAACTTTTAAGCCTATGCTTTGTCCAGCTTCAGCCCTCTCAATGTCTTCATGTTCAATCTGCATAGACTCAACAACCTGCTCAAAATCCGTTGTAGGTCCCTTAACGAGTATGCGGTCGCCAACAGCTAAAGGCGCACTAAGTTCCACAACTGCAACGCCGATTTTCGTGAAGAAATGAGTTACATGCCCAACCTCAACAATATTCTCTTCACTCAAACACTTCATCTCCTAAAACAAAATACAACGTATCCAAATAAATAATTTATTCAATTATCTCTCCCTCCAGGTAAGTGACGAAAGCCTTAACGATTCTCACATGCAAGGTCTTGCCGAGAATATTTCCTAAGCCAACATTTTTTAGGACGACTGGTTTGTAGGCGAAGTTGCGTCCAATCCAAGAACCTGGAACTTTGCCAACTTCATCCACCAAAACTTCGCCGGTCCAGCCAACCCAACGTTGATTCCTTTCAAAAGCAACTTTTCTAGCTAAATTGGCTGCCAGACCGCTTCTACGCTTAATCTCGGGAAAAGGCACAGCATCCTCTCGCATCTCTGCAGCAGTGGTTCCAGGTCTTGTAAAAAACTTTGAAACATTAACTATGTCGGGCTTAACATCCTCAATTAGGCGTAAGGTTCTTTCGAAAGCCTCTTTTGTTTCGCCTGGAAAACCGCAAATAACATCCGTGGCTATTGTTATCTGTGGAAAATTATCCCTAAAAGCATTCACTATACCCTTGAAATCGTCTACGGAATACAGCCGTCGCATGTGCTTCAAAACTTGGTTGTCACCGCTTTGAACTGGCAAGTGAATGAACTTGAAGATTTTTTCGCTTTGAAGAGCCTGAATTAAGCCTTCTAGAATGCTCTTCGCCAAGTTTGGGGTCATCATGCCGATGCGAATCCTAAAATCCCCTTCAATGCCGCATAAAGCCTTAAGCATTTCTGCAAGATTTGTGCCTATGTCCAGCCCATAACATGCGGTGTCTTGCGAGGTTACCCAAAACTCCAGAATCCCCATAGCTATATCTTCTTTCACCCTCTCTACGATTTCTTGAATGCTGTAACTTCTTAGACGACCCCTAGCGAAGACTACGGCGCAATAAGCACATGAGCCCAAACAACCATAGTTTATGGGAATAATGCCTACAATATGGTTCAACCGTAGCCGAGGAAGATTTAGGCTGGGTTTAGCA
>DAOUTL010000132.1 GCA_030626685.1 Candidatus Bathyarchaeota archaeon
GTCCCCCCAACCCTGCCCATATGTTGCCTGAATAACCTCGCCTTCTTCTGAAGCCTGCATAATTGCTATTTTTTCTGCTGTAGTTGTTGTCATTTGCCCATCCTGTTATATGTTGCTATTAATACTACTATTAAACCGCCTAGCGCGGCTGTCATTATTAAGCTAAATGCCATAATTTCTCCAATTTATTTAACTATTATACATCAATTTGACTCAGCGATCAAGTCAAAAAAGATGCTAGTGTTTTATTACGCAAGCTGACGCTTGCTTTGTAGAATTCTTCTACGGGGTTAGTCTTTAACTTTTTAGCCTTAAACAGTGCCCAACTAAAGTTGTAATGCGCTACTTCGAGCGCAAACTGCTTTTGATTGACAATCTCAGAAGTTTCATACCAAACGCAATCCATGCTATGGCACAGACTATCTAGCTTATCTAAATATGGCTCAATAGTTGCCGTGTCCTCTGGGAAATAAGATAAGTACTCGGCAGTTTCGCCTGTTACTACTAAATCTATAATTCTCCTTGGCGTAAGTACCCCCTCCCCGCGAAGGCGGTGAACCGCAATATAGGCCTCCGCCTTCAATTTCTTACGTACCCCCGATAGTGGGTCATAGGCTACTACACCCTCCTGCAACCCTCCACGATCATTAACAAACTCTAGCAACCCTTCTTCTGTGCTAATTTTGAACTCTTTGGCTGGTCTAGTATTAGCAAAAAAGAATACAGGATTAAAACCTTGGGCGTATTCACCTGTTGAATTATTTCTAGCTGCTAGAAATACTAGCTCTGATTTTCTATAAGGTGTTACTATTCTATTCTTAGGTGAAATGATCTCAAATACATAAGTTAAGGCTTCATCTAATACGTAACAAGCGTCCTGTAGGTCGTCTACCTCAATAGTTTCCATAACTAAATCATTAAAACTAGTTCCTAGTGCAGTTTCTGCTTCTGCAAAAGCGGTACCTCTTGTGCTAAATGTCCATTGGCCTTCGTAGTGGTAGAGCTTGATAAGTGAGCCATCACACTTCTCAAGCAGTACTGCACCTTTGAAGCTGAAAGCTTCCGATTGCTCTGGAGCTTCATCCCAGTTAAAGAATCTATCAAATGATCTAGACACTACTTCAAAATCGTAGTTTAAGATTAAGCCTCTGCACTCCATTGTAATTGGGTGAGTCTTTGGGGAGTCAATCTGGTTATAGTTTAATGTAAATCTGTCATCATAGTGTCTAACTTTGATAGCAAACTCTGCCTCTAGTTTTTCAATCCCGTACTTCTTTAAGTAGTTTATTACTTTCATCGTTTTCTCCAACCTATGTTCAAGTTAATAATTTTTAAACTCAATCTAGCTAAGCACTGTTTGCCTCTAAACTTTGATTTTGAAGCTATTGCTTTTAGTTCCATTTTAAGCCTGTAAGTATTTAAGTCTTTCAACTGCTTAAGGTTTAGTAACCTTTCTTTTTCTAACAGCTCAAATGCTCTAAGCTCACAGTCTCTAAAACACTTGACGTTTAGTATCTCTAATGCATTATTAAACTCTAGGATTGAGCTTTTGTATGCTGTGCCGCGAAACTCAAACCAACAAAGATCCCCATGTAAGTACCAACCATCCCTATTGAAGCTGAAGGGTAGAACTTCATAGGAATCAGACATACCCCATTTAGGGTTGTGAACTAGTTCCATAAATGGTTGTAACTTTAGTATTTTTAATTTCATCGTTTTCTCCAATTTATGTAACTATTATACTTAGTTTTGATTAAAGGTTCAAGTTAAAATTCATTATCTAACTCACCAACATTGAACACTGTTAAGCCTAGGTCTCTCCACATTCTTACCACTTGTGGACGGTCATCGAAAACCCCAACTACGTTGTTATCTTGCGATATAGTGTCAAACATCTCTTTCTTAACAATGCTATCCTTTCTAGTATCCCCAGGTTCACGCATTAGTAATACATCAAAGTAAACACCATGCTTTACTAACCATTTAACCGTAGCCTTATAGCAACTCCCATCTCTACCAGACATAACAATGGTACAAGCATCAGCACCTACACTATTTACTACGTCAATTACTGCCTGTCGTGGCAAGTCTTGACCTACCTTATCCCACTCAAATGGCCCCCTGTTGTGCATTTGCGCCAGTGTCCCATCCACATCTACGATGTATGCTGGAAAGTTGGCGCGATCAGGTGTGTACTTTTCATGGCCAATATGTTCTAGGTACTGATTCCAAAACCTATAAAGAACCGATCTAGGGATAGTTTTGTCAGATCGGCTATCGTTGCGCTTAATTAACTCTTCAAAGCTAGCATGGAACGTACGTTCTTCTACTTCGTAGCCTAATGCCTCTAATAATCCACGTAGATGCTTTCGTCTATCTACGTTAAGGTTAGTGTCAGATATGATGATGCTATTTCCAACTTCTGAGTTCTTTGAACATTGCTGTATACAGTATCTAGTAACCGCGTCCTCTCGTGCTTTAGTGAATTTGTACTCGGAGTAGTGCGTTAGCCCAAAGAGCAACATTCTAGCGTCATCTCTATTGATATCTATATAGTCAGGCATAGAGTTTGCGAATGTAGTTTTGCCTGAGCCGGGGCATCCGATTGTTATAATAGCTTTCATGCTAGGAACTCCAATATCTCTTTCCAGTTATTTTTAAATTGCATAAAATACTTAGTACCATATGGCTGCTTAGTATTATCAATCAGTATGTCGCCGTTTAGTAGGCTCTTATCTGCACAGATTATCAACCTGTGCAAGTTGTGCGCCCCAAAATGGGCGACAACCCACTCAGCCTTCTCACTCCAGCAATGGATATTTTTAAGGCTGGGAGCTGATAAGAAGTAAACCTCATAGCCAAACTCCATGATAGCTTTTACAGACTCTACAGCATCGGGCAAAGGTTCTAGCGCACGGTAGAAGCCTAGTTCCCCTTGTGGAAACTCTAGATCACGTTTCATTGCTGCGGAGTAGTCAGCCAGAGTGTCGTCTATATCAACATAAATTATCATTTAAAATCTCCTGCTTGTATATGCTATAAACAAAGGTATCCCAGAAAGCAGTATCTACCTTTGCTGGTAAATCTGAATCTTGGGATAGTAAATCTACTTCTTCTACCAAAGCCTCCAATACTGGAGCAACCTGGGTCGTATAATCCAACTGCCCAGTCTTTACAGCTAGGATGAACTCTGTTTCGGCTAACGGGTACTCAAAGTCTCCATCACGGAAAATATCACGTAGCTGATAACCCGCACGAAGTGCGTGAGACACAGCCTTCCAGTCAATACCCTTGTTCTCTTTAGCTTGCTGAGCCCTAGCACCGTAGTTGTCATACTGCTTCTGCACACGGGAACGAAGTTCCTCTACTGAAATACAGCTTTGGTTCTTGCTCTTATTAACTACATAGAAACCGTCTTCCCAGTAACAGAATTCGTCTACTGGCAGCTTTGATGCGATAGTTAATAAGGAAAACTCATCGGAAAACGCATCGCTATACAGCTCTGATACAGCTATCAAAGTTTCAAGGCTAGCAAGTCTAGAGGCTTTGATACTATACTTGGCGGCTTGCTTTTTCACATAACCCATGAAAGCTGACATGTTTGTGCAATAGAAGCGTTTTCTATTTCTAACTAAGAAGTCCCACACAGCAGGATCTCTGAACTCTGTAAACTTGCTAGTAGTGTGCAGCATATCAATAGCCATAGTTTGCCCTTGGCAGGCTAACTTAACAAACTCAGCGAGACTGACAGTTTCCATGTCGATATCGCCAGCTTGGTTCTTTCCTGCAGTTGGGCCAGTTGATGTGGTGATATTCTTCTTAGCAGTTCCTAGTACAATTTCCCTAGCAGTAGGAATATAGATCGCTTTATAGTCTGTATCAGACTCCGCTGTGTTTAACCCGTAAAGGTGGCTTCCAAATATAGTTTTTAATACTAAGTTCATTTTGTTTCCTTTTTTCACTTTAAAAACATATTATAAGCTATTTAACTAGAAGATTCAAGTTAAAATACTGGTAATACTA
>DAOUTL010000133.1 GCA_030626685.1 Candidatus Bathyarchaeota archaeon
CCGAAAGCATCAGACTCACGCTTAAATCTCAGGATGAGGAGAAAACCATCGAAGCAGGGTCTTCCATAGCCCAACAAATCATCCAGCAGAACATATCGGAAGGATATGTAATACAAATTGACGCTGAAACTGGAAAAGTCGTTAACCTCGGTATAAGTATGGAAAGCGCTAAAGGAAAAACATACGACATAGACACTCGGAGAAAAATCCCCCGCCCTCCGGGCAGAGTACTCAAAGAGAAGGAATTCATATACGCCTTAACCCTAGCAGACATGGACGAAATCAATGCTCGCCAAAGATTCGGAGGGAGCATCTTCTCCATGTTTTTTGGAGGCACAGAAACCAAAGAAATAGACACTGAAGTCCGCACAGCCGTAGATGAAGGAGTTAAAAAAATGGTGGATGAGGGGAAGGCTTTCATCCACCCGGGAGTCTTGTTCATTGATGACTCACACCTTCTAGATTTAGAAGCTTTCAGCTTTTTAGGTAGAGCTATCGAAAGTGAACTGGTGCCCATCATCATCTTAGCCACGAATCGAGGTGTCACCACCATTCGAGGAACAGACGTCAAAAGTCCTATGGGTTTCCCCCTCGACCTTGTTGATCGCTCAGTGATTATCGGAACCGAAGAGTATGATGCCGACAGCATTCGTGAAATCTTGAATATACGATCCAAAGAGGAGAAAGTAAACATTAAAAAAGATGCGTTGGAAAAGCTCACGGAAGTTGGGGTTAAGACCTCCCTACGATATGCTGTTCAACTGTTAAGTTTAGCTGTTCAAAACGCTAAAGGTGCCAAGCGCAAGGAAGTTACGGTAGAAGATGTAGAACGAGTCAGCAAGCTCTTCATGGACATTAAAGAAGCTACACATCACCTTAAAAAATATGAAGAAAAAATGATGATGCACTGATCCGCTTTACACGTACGCTTAATCTTTATTTAAACGTAAAAAGCCTTTAATCTTCACCGCCATCTTCTTTAAGAACTGTGGTCGTTATGTCAGAGCGTAAACATAAGCGTGTACCGGGAAGCTTTATTGAATTAGACTCTGAAGAGCCGGGTTTTGTTTTGGAGCCAACACAAGTTGAAGTAGGCTCAGGATACACTATTTCCATAAGTTGCGACGAAAACGAAAAACCAATAGTTGACGTGAAAACCTACGGAGAAGTGGACATTGCAAAGCTACGAAAGGAAGTGGAACGAGTGTTTCCGAACGCTCAAATCCGACAGCTGAATCAAACACAATCAGTAACTGTTGTTAAAAAGCGTAGGCGTAAACGTCCCATCAAAAGGAAGTAAACCTACAGAACTTTCGCCCAAAATTCTAAACCGTGAACCGAGATTAAAAATAAGCAATCACTTTCCCATATAAATTTTCCCTCAGAAAACGCAGAAATAAACATGCAATGTAGAGGTTTTTCAGTAAGCAAGAGCACCTTGCTGCACAGTGATTTAAGCTGAAAATCGATTGATTTTTAAGCATCTTCTAAATCTAAATGTAAAACTTAAAAACCAGCATTAAACGTGATAACAAACGTCCCAAGAGAAAAATTGTCAACCCGATTCTACAGAAGTAAACTTAAGACCCCTTTACGTTCGTTCTGTAGTCAACTCCCTAGGCGTGGGAATGGTAAACCCTTTCGTGGGTGCATACGCGGTCGAGCTTGGGGCTTCATCCTCAGAAATGGGATGGTTCCAGTCTCTAACAAACCTCTCAAACAATGTAATGCAGGTTTTCTGGGGAAAATTGAGCGACAGACTCGGCAAGAGAATTCCATTCAAAGTGTTAGGAGGGCTAATAATCTCTGCGCTTTGGATTCTCATGATGTTCGTGACAAACGCAAGCCAACTCACCATTCTAATTGCAATTCAGACACTTTTAGGTTCAATGGCAACACCAGCGTGGATACCTATTTGACCCTATTTAGCTATACGATTGGCTTGTTCGGCTTGACATTAGGTCTACAAATCGTTACATGGTTTCAACGGTTGGCAGAGGAATAGGCGCAGCAACCTATCTGACACTTAGGGAGACACTGAAAAAACCTCAATAAAATGTGTTACATGCTTAATCTTTTAACATATTCTCCAGTTATGGGGATTTGAGTCCCACAGTTTGGACATTTTTTATCTTCAGTTATTGAATACTTCAGTATGTAGCATCCATATCTTCTAACGAGTTTTTCTCCGCAGTTTGGACAGCGTGTGTTCTCGTATTTATGTCCAGAAACGTTTCCAATGTAAGGATACTGCACTCCGGCTTTCTTCGCCATTTCATAAGCTTTCTCCAAAGTTTCAACTTTTGTCGGCGGATTGTTAAATTTGTAAGCTGGAAAATAACGAGTAAAATGAAGCGGGGTTTCAGGCCCAACCTCTTTTAAATGCTTCTCAATAACCCACTGCAAAGCCGCTTCATCGTCATTGACCTCTCTAACAACCAAATTAACAATCTCTACATGCAACCCAAGTTTTTTTGCTTCTCGGGCGTTCCTCCAAATCTTCTCTACATCAGCGTCCCTACAATATTTCTTGTAGGTTTCACTGTTGCCTTTTATGTCTATTTTAAGCCCGTCCATCCCAGCCTCGTGGAGCGCATTAAGAGTTTTCAAGGTCATGTAGCCGTTTGAAACATAACAGCAATATTTTATTCCTTTGTCTTTACCTAATTTGAAAAGTGGAACCGCCCATTCAGATAAAAGAGTTGGTTCTTGGAAGCTTGCACATAAGCCTGTGTCACCATCGTAAATTGCTAGTTCAACAACCTTTTCAGGTGGATAATATGCTGCTTTAGTTGGTTCTGGTTCGAGTTTTGAAAGGTGGAAATTTTGGCACCAGATGCAGTTTAGGTTGCAGGACCATGTTGAAAACGTAAGCGCTGTTGAACCCGGCCAGTAATGGAAGAATGGTTTGATTTCTATGGGGCGGCTTTCGATTGCGCTTATGTCTCCGTAAACAAGCGTGTACAGTTTGCCACCTATATTTATTCGTGTTTTGCAGAATCCCCTTGAGCCTCGTGGAATTTCACATCTTCTTTCACATAGGCTACATCTAACCCTTCCTTCTGACAGCTTTTCATAGAATAATGCTTCTCGAACAGTTGGATAGGTTGTTAAGTCAGACATCAAGATTCAATTATAAGTATAGCTTACTTCTGAATTAAATCCTAACGCTTTTGAAGTGCTCCCAGCCTCGCGGCTCAATAACGCGTTTCTTCTCATTAATTTCTAGGATAACATGCTTTTCAGCGGTTACCTTCCCTATTGGCAAGAGTTTTCCACCAACTTTTTCAACAGCCTTTTCCGCTTTCTTCCAAAGCCTAGGCTTTACTGTTAAGACGAGTTCGTATTCTTCCCCGCCGTAAAGCGTCAATTCTAACGGGTCTAGCTCGTTAATTTTGGCGAATCTTTCTACCTCTTTGGCTGTTGGAAGCTTGTTAATTAGGAAGCCAACTTTGCTCGCTCTTGCAATTTCGTGAAGGCTCCATGCTAAGCCGTCGCTTGAATCGATGGATGCTGTAACGGCTTTTGTCTGACTTAGGGCTAAGCCCTCCTTCAGTCGAGCATGCGGCATAAAAACCGATTCAACAAGAATTTCGCGGATTTTTTGTGTTGCCTTAAACCCGTCAAGCAGAATTTTTAAGCCAGCAGAGGTTTTACCGAAAAATCCAGTAACCGCAACAAGGTCTCCAGGTTTCGCTCCACTCCGCAGCATCAGCATATTCTTTTTCGCTATTCCAAAAAGTGAAAGGCTAATCACAAAGTCTGAAGCCTCATTTGTATCCCCACCGATAACGTATGCACCATATTCACGCGCTCCAGAGTTTAGTCCTTTCCCGATTTCCCTTATGTCTCTTTCAGTTAGTTTTCTAGGTAATCCAAGTGAAACAAGCATCGCCATCGGCTTCACACCTTTTGCGGCAAAATCACTGATGTTCATCACAACGGCTTTGCGAGCAGCCTGCCAAAGACTCA
>DAOUTL010000202.1 GCA_030626685.1 Candidatus Bathyarchaeota archaeon
CGCCTTTTTTGGTGAACGTCGCCGAAAAGCTTGTTGTGTGCAAGTCGACTCTTGCTGATAGATGTGATGCCAGAATTCTTGCAGATTCCTTCGCTAACTCGTTAAATCGTAAACTTTTTCTAAGTTCCTTTATTTTGTTGCTGAGCTGCGATGCATAGCAAATCGCTTCGTTCTCATTTACACTTAAAACATCCACATATTTGCTTTGCAAAACATTCTTCACCAATTCCGGAATCTTTTCCTTGTTAGGTGTCGGATCAGCAGTGTCATAATAGGTTTTTCCTCTTCCCTTTGTTTTTACATGGCGAAAAACGGTCTCAGCCAGTTCCGTTCCAAAACGTCTGGTTCCAGCCCAGTTAAAAACGCAGACGTAATCAGCGTTTTCAACCGCTTCGTAGTCCTCATCGTTCAAGTGGTGTGGTCCAAAATGGGCTAGTGCACCTACATCTCGAAGCATAACGTTGAGTTTTCCACCTTCAGCTTTGAACTCCATCGCCGTTGTTATTGATGCTTCTTTGAAGATTTTGACATGGGAAAGGTCAACTCTACGTGACTTAAGATAAAACTTGATTAGTTTTAGTCCAAGATTATTTGTGCATACCATGGGGATAACATTCACGTTTAAAGCTGTTAAAGCAGATGCCGTATTGATCGCGTTTCCTCCCCTAAGCTCTGTCTGTCCTATTCCGTCTATGCAGCCTCCCTTCCGTTTCACCACTTTTCCAAGCATTTCAGAAAAGGTCTTCACATCATAGTTTAGGCTTATTAAACGGTCAAGGAAAAAATCGGGCATAACAACTACAATGAGTTTCTTAAATTGACTTTTCAAAAACGTTTGCAGCTCTTCCAGATAATCGCTTAACAAGACTTCCTATCCACCATGTAGCAGATAACCGTCAATCTCAAATAACTTTCTCATAAAAGTATTTTAGCTGGTCTGAGGCAATAAGCTAAACCTTGTTCAGAGGGAATTAGTTTGAAGTTTAAGGCTGAAATTGTTTTGCTCGTATTAACGATTACTCTATACATTGCTGGTGCTTATTGTTACTCCTATGAGGCGCCACAAGAAGAACGGCTTCCATATAATCTAAGCTATCCATACAGAGAGTACGCCATTCCACTGGTTGTCGTTGCTTCTGTACTTATGTTAATTGCCGCGGTTTTATATTCAAAAAGAAAATAGATGCAAGTGTAGAAGGAGAAATTTTGCAGAACAAAAAGACATTCTTCACAGTATTCGTGGTTGCATGCTTTGTTACCAAAATAGTTTCTGAACTATAGTTCCAGTGCTTGGTGCTGTGATGCTGGTTAGTCCAGAAAGAAGTTTTCAGGCGGCTTATGTTCCTTTAATGTTTGTTCAATCAGTGTTATCTTTCATTGTAGAATACTTTTTGATTTTATCCAAGCAGGAAGCTTATGCAGATCCAGACAATATCGCCGAAGAATAAGGCTATGATTAAACCTGCTGTGATGAAGATGAGCATTGGCAGACCCGGGGTTGCCCAAACCATGTCTTGAATTTTTCCTGCTTCAACAGCTTTTGCTAGTCTTTCAACTATTGCGTTTCTGCCTTCGTCTCTGGGTAGAACAACCAGCCTCCTTTTAAGCCCGTTCTCAACATTTTCTACATCTTCAAGAGGGTACAAATGCCATTTTTCCTTCAACTTATTGATGCGAACCTTGTAGCCGGTTATCAAAACCAGTAATTTTCTCCCAGAAGACTCGTTCCCATGTCCTTCTTCGAAAAGTTTTCTGCCAGTTTTTTGTCGCCAAAATATGTTGCGTAAAAACATGTAAACCGCTGTCGCGGCTGCTAGCAAGACGGAGTTGCTGAAAACAGTTATCGGGAAAAAAGTTTGCGAAATCGGTGAAATTTCTCCAAATATAGGCATGAACAA
>DAOUTL010000075.1 GCA_030626685.1 Candidatus Bathyarchaeota archaeon
AAACAATTTCACCAGAAATCTGGGAACTCGTAAACCCAGAATACATAAGCGTTGAAGCTGGAAAACTGAAAATCACAGTTCCACAAGGGAAAGAAGCAGGATTAATATCAAAGTCAAACTATCCCATATACGGCTCAGAATTCATAATTGAACTTGACAACCCGACACTGCCAACCGTAGGCGCTGCCTACGTTATGGTTACGCTGAGTCCGCGAAGAATCCTAAACCCATTTAAAATCCCTAACGCAGTTTACCTATGGTACCACAACTTCGGTGGGAACATCATAAGATGCTTTGTGGATAGAAAAGAACTAGGAGAAACAGAGTGGAGTTCATTTCTTTGCGAAAATAAGTTTGCAACAAAACTGGTTGTTAGAATAGACGACACGGGCATAACAGTTTTCGAAGAGTTCCGTGGCGAACTTAGACAAAAACACAAGTTTGAGAAGCCTCCCCCTTTTAGCGAAGCCTACATCTCCATTTACGTTTACCATGGTTCTGTCGAACCATCAGATATGACGTGCAGGATTGAAAGTTTAACCCTTGAATCACGTCCCACAGCAAGCATTCTAATGTGGACATGGCTTCCTACAGTTGTAGGATTAGTTGCCGTTCTACTCTTCATGTCTCTTATGAGAGCGGTTTTACCCAAATTTAAGGAGATGAGATAAATGGCTAAAGTGGTTATATTTGAAGACGACTTTGATGACAACATCCTTGACACCGAGAAGTGGGACAAAATAGAATGTGGAGACGGATACGCAAAAGAACAGAACCAGAGAATGGAGTTCGACTGCATTTACATGATGGATGGAGCATGCATCAGAACAAAAGACACCCTGAGGCTTGTGGAAGGTGAAATAACGTTTGAAGTATCATTTCCACCGAGAGCAGGTTCACCATATACATACGGATTAGGAGCGGTTGAACTCAATATTGCAAAACAAAAAGTAGACCTAGGATACAACACTCACATACGTTATTTAGTAGATGACAGCTACACTATTGACGCGGGAATTCCGGCATTAAACCCCCCATACAGAATGGAAGTTGTTGCTCAAGGCAGGATAGGAGGTGTTGAACTTGATGCGAAGGTGGTTGCCGTCGAAGACCCGGTTGTCACAGGTAAAGTCAAGTTAAAGTTAATGATAACAAATGACACCGTGGAATTTTACTATGATGTTGGAGGAGGCTGGGTGAAATTCCACACCCTGCCGTATCAGATAGACACCAAAAAACTGTACCTCTACATTGAAGGGCATGGAAGCAACGCAGCAGAAGAGCCTTACGGCTACAGCGCAGCAGACAACCTCGTGGTTATAGCTGAAGAACCAACACCTGCTGAAAAGATGGCTGAACAAATGGGTGAATATACCACAAATTTTATGAGCATGATGATGCTGATGCTTGTTCTCATGCTTTTCATGTCTATCTGGAGGGCGTTGCGTGGAAAATAAAAGCAAAATTATGGAAGTTCTGAAGAAAAATGAGGAAAGGTTACTTAGGTTCCCAAATGTGATAGGTACTGGTGTAGGCTACAAGTTCATAAAAAAAAAGAAAACATCAACTATAGCGATAATCGTTTACGTTTCTAAAAAACTTAAACCTAAACAACTCAGAAAAGAGCAGATGATACCCACCCAAATCGAAGGCATCCCCACAGACGTTAAAGAAACCAAACCTGTCTTACTGGAAGAGGTTGACCGAAAAGCCAAGATGCGACCAGCAAAAGGTGGAATATCAATAGCACATAAAAACGTTACAGCAGGAACACTTAGCACAAGAATCATAGATGCACTGAACGGAAAAAGAACCATACTCTCATGTAACCATGTAATAGCCAACTTGGAACCTTTAGGAAAAGCAAGCAAAGGAGACTCCATACTTCAGCCGGGTCCAGCGGATGGAGGTACAGACCCAGCAGATAGGATAGCTGGTTTAGAAAGATGGGAACCTATGCGTTCAGGAACTAAAGTGGATGCTGCCATAGCGACACCAGACAACGACGCAGACTTGTCAGATGAAGTTTTAGACTTCGGAGTAATTGAAGGTGAAATCATACACCCGAAAGTAGGGGTCGCTGTTCAGAAAACAGGGAGAACAACGGGTTTAACAGAAGGCGAAATAGTGGCTATTGTTTCCAGCATAACCGTAATGACTGCAAAAGGAAACGTCACGGTTTATGATGTTATAGACACATATTTATATGCTAAAGGTGGAGACAGCGGAAGCTTAACTGTGGAGAAGGGTACGAACAAACCAGTAGGCATTCTTTTTGCGGGTAGCATGGCAGACCCTTACGACACTTTCCTAATTAGAATGGATAACATCTGTCAAAGGCTACACATAGGCTTTCCAGCATGTGTTCACGGAATCTTAAAGGACGCTGAAACAGGGGAGATTATTTCTCATGGTGCAATTGTCTATGCTGAGAACCACTATTCTGCAGAGAGAAAAACTCGTGTTAAGTCCAACGGAGAATTCGGAATAGGTTGCTTTGAAAAAAACAAAACATACTCGCTCAAAATAGAAGCACCATACTATGAAACCAAAACTCTATCAATCACACCTACAACTAACTGGCTGGACCTTGGTGAAGTTAAACTTACACCAGCCGCCTTGCCTGTAGCAGCCGAAATTCCAATTATGCAATATATGGTTGCAGCTTTCTCTCAATTTATTCTGCTTACTTTCTGGGTTATCCCTTATATATCACGGGAACTTAAAACAGTTTTATTGGAGGAAAGAATATGGCAATCTTAGACAAATTCGATGTTGGAGCATACCCATCAAAGGAGATATGGGACTACATGAACTGGGACAGCGAAGAACCTAAACTTGTTGAAGGGAAGCTAGCCCTCTTCAACTCAGGTGTGGTTTCAAAAGTAGCACATAAATTCACAGATGGATACGAAGTAACGTTTGATTCAGACAACAAACCCTTCATAGTGCTTTTATCTTATGAAAAAATACTTAATGAACGCCCTTCAGCAGCAATATGGACAGGACACGCAATCAAGTTTGGAACAGACCCAGCCTACCCTGTAAGAACACTCTTTCTCACCTCTATTGAGGACGGGGTATGGAAATATGTGAAACATACATACATCGCAACAACTAAACCTTTCAGCATTCGCATTAAAAGGGAGAATGGAACATTAAAGGCTTTCTACACCCTTCCCAACGGATACGAATATTTACTCGGTGAAACCAACTGGCTTCTAAAAGATGAGGTGTACGCTTACATAGTGAACGAAGCCTATGGGGGAACAATGATTGACAACTTCTTCCTAGGGTTACCTCAGGAAAGAGGAATCTACGAAATAACCGCTTCATTTGGACCTATAATCGCAAGCTTCATCAGCTTCATCTTCATCTTCGTAATAATTTCAGTTCTAAGACCAATGATACGTGGGATAATTCATCGGTAGGTGGTTTCCCTTTGAAATCTTTAAAGAAAACTGTAGCCCAAGCAATAAGACGAACCAAATTCACGACAGTCATAGGAACAAAAGTTTACTCCGCCGAAGAGCTAGCTAGAGAAGTTGAAAACGAAACCGAAATCGGTAAGAAAATAATCGAAATGGCTATTAAGGGAACAATTGAAAGATATTCCAAGGGAACCTAGTTGGGAGACAACGACACAACAATAATCAGAACAGACTTCGACTTAGCCACTATGATTCTAAGCCAAAAAATAGCTCCAGAAGTGATAGAATACGCACATAAGCGACTATACGCTGTAAAAGACTTATACAAGGAAAAAGCAAACAAAACAGAACTCCTCAGCAACTTCATCTGGAGCATACCAGTCACAGTATTCGGCTTCTCCCACGGTGTAGAAGATGCTCTACTTGGACAAGAAATAGGTCAAAACGTGCTTGACCTAGCTAACACAGCATGGGTTAACAACAAAATAGTTGTGTTAAACGCATGCAGTTGCGGCAAACAACTTGCTCCCGCTATGGTTGACGCAGGAACAAGGGCGGTTTTTGCCTATGATGACCTGCTAACTTTAAGAGTTACATCAGATACATACGACCCTCTTGAAGGATTCAAAGAAAGCATAAACACCCCAAAACTTCTATATGACGGATTAAAAGCGAAAGAAGTTTACGACAAAACGATAGAGGAGTATAACAAATGGATAGATTACTGGGATGAGAAAGACCCTGTAACAGCAGACGTGCTCAGACATGACCGTGACTGCTTTAAGCTCTACGGCAATGGGGAAAGTAGCATAACCTTCTCAACTTTTCTGATTCTAGGTTTAACAGATATATTCTTCCTTGCATGGGCAATACTTTGGACTTTTCTAGAGGTTGTTAGGACAACTAAGCCATTATGGAGGAAAACCAAGTAATGATACGCACTGAACACTACCATACTGACGAGGTGGAGGTTAGCGTAACCTCAAAAGAGTGGAAAGCTGCGAAGGTTTTGGACTTTGACAAAGACCCATTTCAATACAATATAATTAGAATTAAGGTTCTAGCGGACTTGGTTGTTCCCCCAGAGGAAACGAAAGGCAAATTAGGCATATTTATAGATGACGAAGAAAAACCACGAGCAGTCATAGAATCCGACCTGACATTCTCCCACATCTTCAAAACAGAGTTTGACGCAATAAACATTCCCTATGGAAAACACTCTCTCAAAATAAAAATGAAAAGTGAACAAGGATGCCCAGCAACAAACACTTTCCTAGAAATACATATAACAAGATGGATGAACATCTATGAAATGGTAGGATTAGCCTTGCCAATACGGCTGCTGGGGGAATAGAATAGATGGCAATTTCAATGGAGCTGAGGTAATGGAGCGGACAGTTGAAAGAACAATAACAACAATGACTTTGTCAGTTATAACCCTTACAGTTATGGTTTCCCTCTTCAACCAAATTTTGGAGAGAATGGCTCCAAAACTATCCAAAATTGGAAGCGGAATTTTGGAAGCTGATGGCACAGAACAACCAGTCTTTGAACACGAGGAAGCTGAACCATTCATAATTTCTGGCTACATCAATCTCAAAAACATGGAAGTTGGCGACACAGTAACTATAAACCAATATGTAAAACTCTCTGAAGATGAAGATTACACGCTTTATTTAGGGGAAACATACACAAACTCCCAAACTGAACCCTTAAAACATGTAGACAAGTTACCTACAATAAAAGGCATAAAGATAACACTACAACAGACAAGCGGAACGCTAAAAGCATACTCATGGGAGTTCTACAAAGGATAACTGAGGTGATTCCACATACCTAAAATTCCAGACATAAAAAAAATCGTTGATGAGAGGCTTAGTGCTGAAAGAGCCGTTAAAATAGATAATCTTGACGCTTTAATCTCAAGCAGAGCCTCAACTGATGCTCTTTCCGCTGTGGCAGCCGACGTAAATAATGCACAGTTAGTGATTAAGTTTCCAAGCACACCTGTATGTGACGACATAGCCGTTGCAACCGCTACGGACACAACTGAAAGAGAAATCACTGTTTCACTTCCTTCAGGGGCTTCAATCGTCAGAGCCATGCTCGCTGTTTTCTTAACCGCCAAAAATGCAACCGCAAATGCCCAAGACATAGACATAAGCGTAAGTGGGAGACTAAGCGGGGGAACATGGACTACTTTTATAACGTTACTCGACCACCTTGGATTGCCAAATATTGACCGAGCAACAACAGGAGACGTGTTACTAGCTGATGTAAGCACACTCGTCAACGCAGAAGGCACCTACGGCTTCAAATGCACAATAACGTTATCATCGGCAAACGCTGTTAGGTTCAAAACTCAATATATACTATTAATCACATATAAAATATCATAGGCGACACCGTTGAACCTTGATTTAGGCGGAACCATCTGGCTTAATGTCAGCCGTAAACTATTAAGCTTCCACAGATACTTCTTCACTCCATTTCAAAGAATGCCTAAAGAGGTTCAAGAGGAATTCCACCGACACAGCCATATACACCTCTTTGTAACGGTTGGCACTGGTGACGGTGGTAGTCATCGCCACCTTATAAATACGGCTTATACTGATTGCAATTCAGGATATGACCACCTTCATAGGATTGACACAGATTATACAGCTTTAACGCACACCCACACGGTGAGGCTGACTTTCGGAGAAGCAAATTTAGGTGTGCCTAACTGGTGGGAACATAAACATCCCATAACACTTGAACTGATTGATTCTATTGATGGGTCACACACCCATACCTTTCCAACAACTACCTCCTCTGCTTTCTGTGAAGCTTTTGGTTGTGAGGACTCCCCACACACACATAGTGGCGTTGCTGCAAGTAGTGTTGGAAGCGGAGGCACAAGCCACGACCACACCCTGTCACCAGTAAATACTGGTTATGCTTACAACACCGAAACACCTGAAAACCATCGCCACCCATTTAACATCTGGCTAGATTACGCAGACGCTCACGTTCACTACATAGATTTCACCCAGACAGCAACAAACTCAACTACATGCCCTCATGGTTACAGCCATAACCACAGCTTACCCGACGAAAATACCAATTCCGCAAGCCATAGACATAACGTTACAGGCGATACTGGATA
>DAOUTL010000114.1 GCA_030626685.1 Candidatus Bathyarchaeota archaeon
AACCTTTTCAAGAATCTCAACTACTCTGACAGCTTCTTCACCAAACAACATAGCGACATTATGCAACGTTTCGTCATCCACAAAGAACAGTTTCAAACCCCCCACGTTCTAATGACAACACACTTTTGTCACACACCTAAAATCCGTTTTCGAAGTATATCAAGTCGTTTTTCTCCAATCTTTGGCGAAGATTGTCAACCGCTTTGTGTACGTCTTCTTCTTTTCTGGCTCCGGTGCAAACCAGTTTTCCGCTCGAGAAGACGAGGATCACCACCTTCGGATCGTTCATTCTGTAGATCAGCCCGGGAAACTGTTCGGGTTCATAAGTGATTCTTCCTCGCATTTTTGTTTCAGACTCATACAACTGCAAAAGATCAACCTTCCCGCCGAGGCTTGCGGTGGCAACGACGTTCTTTATCCCTATTTCAAGTTTGCCATTGATTATTATTCCGCCTTTATTCAGGGTTCTAACAACCTTCTTCAGAGCTCTCACCGCGTCCCTCTCGGATCGGGCTCCTGTGCAAACAAACTTGCCAGTGCCAAAAATCAGGATAGTCGTTCTCGGCCTCTTCAGCTTAAAGATCAGCCCGGGGAATCGCTTTGGCCGATAATCAACCACCGGAAAAGCCTTCACCACCGCGCTTAAGTCGATCCCATGCTTCAGGGCGGCGCAGGCAACGACGTTCTCGATCCTAACAACAGGCTCAACCAGCGGCATAAAAAACACTCTAGCAAACTAATGTCATCGTGTTTTAAATATGTTCCAAGGGAGCGCGCGTATGTCACGGTTTATCAGTTTAAGCTGGTCAACGTTTCCAGAACAGGTAAACTTTTGATTGGTTAAGCTGCGCGAGACGTCTAAGCGCCCGAGCGAGATCGTCTGTTTCCGCCTTTTTCAGCCATTTCCTGTAGTCTTCCATGGTGAAGCGTCCATGCTGACCTGCGATTCTTCTGTTGTAAGGATAAGAGAAGCTGCTGAGGACCTCTTCACTTGTGGGACTTGTCCCTTCAGCATCCGCTTGTCGTATTCCGAAACGGCAAGCAGGTAAGAGGTAAACCCCAATTTTTCGAGTTCAGCCACAGCCTCAAGAATAGACTTGTCAGGCTTGGACTCGCACAGCTTCTTCATTCCAGCCCGCTCGGCAAACGGATTGTAACGCGCCATGACAGCGATCATCTCCACATACGGCTTCCCACATAAAGGCAAAGAATCATGCACAAGTTTGACCCCCGCTCCTATCGTGTGATATTTCGGATGCACCACAACCCTAGCGATCCGCGACACCTTCTCATTCAACTCTTTCATGCTTTTGGGTTTGATAACCTGGCTTCGACACTGAGCAGTGGCACTTGGACAAGTATAAACTATTGCACCGCACACCCGACCTTTCCGCTTCAAAACAAAAATTTTCTGCATAAACGCAACCTGATGGCTACGATAATGAAAAGCAGCAACCTTTTTCCAATCCTCATAGGATCCCTCTTGAACTTGCATCTCCTTCAGCAAACTGCACTGTTTGCTCTCCTGATTCAGATAATATTTGACACTAATTTCTTTGCCGAACCGTTCATCTATTTCAACAATTTCTTTTCGCATCATTAATCATCTCCATGACCATTATGCGGCTTTGAATGGCTGTGTAGAAGTCTTCGAGCAGAATGTTCTGTTCCCTGTTTGGCAACCTCAGAAGTCTGTCGCCTATCTTACCCATAAGCGCTCCCATTTTCTCTTCAGTTGAGCCTCTCGACCAAAGCCTCTCAAAGGTTCTACCTCAACAGTTTCTGTTGCCATGAACCATCCCTCTCAGCTAATCGTAACAGTTTTCGCAACAAATGGCGCTTTCAAGGCCACCCCCCATCCTTTTTTGTTTCTCCTTTTCTCCTATATAAAAAATGTGACCCCACGTATCAACAGCAATTAGACATAATGTTTAAAATATAGGAATATGTAAAATGAATCTGCTGATTAAAAATTAAGAAGATTGCTTTTGAGCTTAGTATAAAGAAATAAATGTTTGTTTTTCTTATGTGCGTGTATGTACTTCGACGTTGCCATGCCTTTAACGCTTTTCGTGGTTGTTATAGTGGCTATGTTTTTAGAGAGGAAAGTTGAGAAGAAGCTGAAGGTTGCTTTTGAGGAGAAGGAATTCGGCGTTCAAGACGCTGTCTTGCTCGTTGCTGCAATAAGCGTGACCGTGTCTTTAATGGTGTTTATTCCACAGATGGCTGTTATGACAATGTTTCTCTTCGCCTATTCCATGCTGCTCTTCATATTCACTTATCTTTTTTCAGATTTCCAAAAAGCTAAGGCTAGACTTTTCTGCATAGCATTTCTCATAATTAGTTGCGTAGCAGCTACGATTAGCCTATTCAATTTTGGTGCGAGTACTACGGTTGCTTATGGGGCTTTAGCTTTTTATTGTCTCTTCGGCTTCACGTTCGTAGCGTTTCTATATGAAGAACAGAGAGTAGATGCGAAGGAAAGATGGTATCTAGCAGTACTGCCACCCGCACTCTTCATAGTTTTATACGTGTTTTTTAGCAGAACCCCCATCTGGTTTCCTTACTTGCTAAATCTATACGGAATAGTTTTCGCCATTTTGATTATCCTTTACCTAGGAAGCCTATTCACATGGAAAACATCACTCATCTTTGTTGGGCTTCTCACGGTTATGGACATAATACTTGTCTTGTTTACTAAGACAATGGTTTCCGCGGCAAGACATGTTTCTGGTCTCAGACTTCCAGTGCTAATTTCGTTGCCAACCGTTCCGGCAGTTGCAACTGAATGGGGCGTGCTTTACATGTCTCTGGGTTTAGGTGACTTTTTCTTCGCAGGGTTGATTGCCATACAAACATTGAAAAAATTTGGTAAGGGTTTTGCAGTTTTATCGGCTATCGCAATGACTATATCATTCTTCATTTTTGAAACATTAATACTTAATTATGAATTGAGAGCTTTTCCCGGCACTCTAATGATCATCTGCGGATGGTTACCGTTGGTGCTTTTCAAAAACCTAAAAAAGATGGCTGCTGGTTAGGAATGGTTTTCCGCCAACTCCACTGATGATAACGTTTTTTAATCCTATTTCGCGAAGGCGTTTGGCAATCGCTTCTGCATTTTCTGTATACGTATTAATGAAGACTGATGGTCCAGTGTCTATTGAATACCATGCCAAAATTCCTTCTTCTCTCATATGGACAACTTCTTTTACGATGCGAATTGTGTCTGGTTCCCAAAGCACCATGTGCGACTTGCCAGTCATCGTTATTGCATGGAGGTTTAATGTGTCTTCCTCGGCGAGCCGTCCTATTGTAGCAACATCCCCCTGTTTAATAGCTTCCTTCATTGCCTCAAGCAAACCGTCAACAGTTCTTAACCTTGTCTTAAACAGTGGGGAGCTAAGCACTTCAGCATGGGCTTCATCGGTTTTCACATCAGAGTGAATCGGCACAATCACCATCGAGAAATTCATGTCTTCTGGCGCGTTCAACTGCTCTGCATAAGACCTTCCATCTTTGTTGGAATACCAGATGGCGAAGCGCCCTGCTAGACTTCTCGTGGAAGAACCTGCGCCCAGTCTCACAATTTCTGAAAGCGAAACCATGTGGAGGTTGAGGTCAAGTGCTTTGGAAGCTGCTAAGCCCAGCGCTGCGAAACCCGAGGCTGAGAAGCCTAAACCCTTACCTATTTTTAGACTGTTTTCGGAAATTACTTTAAAGTTGCCGGAAAAATTTGCTAGTTTCTTTAGCTTATCAAGAACTATTTCCACTCTTTCCTTATCTTTCCCGGTTGGCTCCTTTTCGTTAATTATTATCTTGTTTTCCTTCAGCAATTCTGATGCTTCAACAGTTGTTGCGGTGGTTAAAGCTCGGATGCAGACGGATATGCTGTCATGATAGGGAATTCTTTGCTTGGGCTTTTTCAAGCCATGATATTTTACCAATCCCTGTATGGGATGCGCAACGGCGGTGACTTTCATGCTCGTCTCCTTACAATTATGTAATGAACAGAAAAAAGTTTACTGCTTAAGTTGTAAAAGATTAGGGCAACGAAATTGGATGTTTTAACCGAATAATGCTCCTAAACCTTCGAGCGCTGCTTCTTCTTTTGCTTTCTCTTCCTCTTCCTTCTTTTTCTTCTCTTCCCCTGTTGGTTTTTCTTCTGCTGCTGGTGCAGCCGCAGCTGGTGCTACTGGCGCAGCCATCATTGTTGGAGCAGACTTGATTGCTTCTTCAATATTGACCTCAGCTAGAGAAGCCATTAACGCTTTGACTCTTACTGTGTCAACGTTTATACCTGCCGCTTTTAAAACCTGCGTTAGGTTTTCTTCGTTTATCTCTTTTTCAGCCTTGTGAAGGAGCATCGCAGCGTAAATGTATTCCATATATTTTCACCTCTCCATTCAACTATTTTAACTTTTTTCAGATTTTTCAGCTGGCACAGCCTTTTCCTCTAATGTGGGCAACCTGGTACTTAAACATAACATTTCAATATGTGCCTTTCTAATTAAGTCTGTTATTGTTTCTTTGGTGGGTACGGCTGCATTTATTGCAAGTGTATAGGCTTCTTGGTGGGCGATTTGCACAAGCATTTCTATGTTCTCTAG
>DAOUTL010000083.1 GCA_030626685.1 Candidatus Bathyarchaeota archaeon
AAAGTGTCGGAGTCTTGAAGAGAAGGGTCTGTGACGAGGTATGCCTTGTCGGCTCCCATTGCCAAGGCTTCTCGAAGGGTGGTTTTCGCATCTTCGGCGCTTACGGTTAAAGCTACAACTTCACTCCCTAACTTTTCTTTTATTTTTACAGCTTCTTCTAAGGCGTTTTTGTCGAAGTCGCTTATCTTTCTCGGAGTGCCTGTTATAATGAGCCTCCGAGTGGTTGAATCAACCTTTATCTGAGTCACATCAACAGCCTGTTTCAGGCACACAATAATTCTGGGCATGACGAAACCTCTAAATCTCGAAGATTAATATGCTTTACAAATGTTAATTAAAAAGTTTTCGTTGAGGTTCTAATGAACGTTAAAGGGACTTCATTTTGTAAGTTCGAGACCTATTTTGAATGCTTTTAGGTTGTTTTCTTTTGTTGCTGGTGGAACGCTGTCGACTATTGCTTTTTTAACACCTTCTTCGCTTGTTACCTGCGTTATTTTCGTTAAAGCTCCGAGCATAATGATATTAGCGTACATTTTGGATTGCAGTTCTTTTTCAGCAATTTTTGTGGCAGGGATTTTGAAAACCTTAGCCTTGACTTCTGGAACATGCGTGATCAAATTCTCTTCCAGTATAAGAGTCCCGTTTTCCCTCAAGTCCTTTGCGTAGATGTCTAGGGCAGTTTGGCTCATGGCTACAAGTATGTCGCATTTCCTAACTTTTGGGAACAATATCTTTTCACTAGAAATTATGACTTCGCTTTTTGCTGCGGTCCCTCTTGCTTCAGCCCCATAACTCTGGGTTTGAACTGCCACTTTCCCGTCGTAAACAGCCGCTCTACCAAGAATCTGACCAGCTAAAACTGCTCCTTGGCCGCCAAGCCCAGCGATTCTAATTTCAACTTGTTTCCGCACGTTTTTTTGCCTCCTCTAAAACTGCGTAAACATTTTCAGTAAGCGTCGGCAACTCTCTACGTATAAATTCGCCAACAACAATTTTTCCAGCCAGTTTTTCTTCACCCATTTTCTCGGCTTGCTTAAGCTGAATGGAGTTTTCCTTGAACCAACGGAGGATTTCCGCTACGCCTTTAAACCCGGCTCTCCTACCAAAAGCTGTTGGACATTGACTTACAACCTCGACGAAGGCGAAGCCCTTCGTTGTAACAGCGTTTTTAAAGGCTTCCTTCAGATTTCTAGCGTGAGCCGTTGTCCATCTGGCTGCATAGCTTGCGCCAGCGCTTACGACAAGACGGGTTACGTCCAACGGATGTTCGAAGCTTCCGTAAGGGGTTGTCGCGGTCTTCGTCTTAAAAGGGGTTGTGGGCGCAACTTGTCCGCCGGTCATCCCGTACACCATGTTATTCACCATTATAACTGCGATGTCGAGGTTTCTTCTGGCTGCGTGAATAAGGTGGCTTAGGCCTATGCCTGCTATGTCGCCGTCTCCGCCGAAAACGACCACGTTTAGTTTAGGTCGCATTAGCCTTACGCCTGTTGCAGCTGGTATGCTTCTACCGTGTGGCGTATGGATTGAGTCTGCTTTGAAGTAGGGTGAGGGGATCCAAGCCGCGCAGCCTATTCCGCTGCAGAAAATGAATCTGCTGAGGTCTTCGTATCCGAGCTCGTGAACTGCTCTTAGAAAGGAGTTTGTAATCGTAAAGCATCCGCATCCGGGACAGAAAGGAAGCTTTAAGTCTCTCATGTAACGTTTAACGGAGAAAGCCTCGGTTAACGCCGCCACCTCCTAATTTCAGAAAGCAGCTCTTCCGGCGTGATAAGCTCTCCGCCTCCAATCTTGTTAACGGAAACTACTTGGGTTAAGCCGTTTGCGGCTCTCTGCACCTCGTAGAATAGCTGTTTCAAGTTCATTTCCGGAACAATTATAGCCTTAGCATGCTGAGCCATAGCGGCTACGGTTTTCTCCGGGAAAGGCCATACGGTTTTCAGTCGGATGTATCCAACGTTTATTTCCTCTTCCTCCGCGGCTTTCACAGCTTCGTATACGCTGCGGGAAGTGCAACCGAAAGAAACTAAGCCGACATCACAGTCTTCCACGTTGTAAGTTTCCACGTCTATGATTCGGCTCGTGTTTCTTCTTACTTTCCGCACGAGTCTTTCAACAAGCCTACGATGCACTTCTGGGTCAGCCGTGAATCGTATCCCCCTTTCGTTGTGAGTTGAACCGGTAACGGCTACGTTGTAGCCTTCGCCGACAGAAGGCATTGGCGGAACCTCATCAGGCCCGAAGAACTCGGTTTCTCCCGGATTTGGCTTTTTGCGGTCTACAACCTCTATCTTATCCGGCGGCGGTATTTCAACCGGTTCCCTCATATGAACTATTAACCCGTCCGCAAGTAAGATAACTGGCGTCCGGTAGGTTTCTGCAAGATTAAAGGCTCGTATTGTAAGCTCAAACATTTCCTGCACAGAGTTCGGCGACAACACAATAGACGCGTAGTCGCCGTGAGTTCCCCAGCGAGACTGCATAACATCACCTTGTCCGCATTTGGTGGCTTGTCCAGTGCTCGGACCTGCTCTTTGAACATCAATTATGACGCATGGAGTTTCAGTCATGAAAGCATAACCAATAAGCTCCTGCATCAGGCTGAAGCCTGGTCCGGAAGTTGCTGTCATAGCCTTTGCTCCAGTCCAGCTGGCGCCTATAACAGCCGCGATCGAAGCCATTTCATCTTCCATCTGAATCGCTATGCCGCCCTCTTGTGGAAGTCTTTTTGCGAGGTACTCGGCTATTTCGCTTGCTGGAGTGATCGGGTATCCGGCAAAAAAACGGCATCCGGCTGCTATGGCTGCTTCTGCGCAAGCTTGGTTTCCCAGCCAAAAATAGGTGCCAGTTTTCGTCATAGTTACCCATCTTCTATTTAACGTGAATCCAAAACCGCTTAGGTTGCTGCTGCAACTAATTTTTCCGTGCCCAGTATTTTGTCTATTAACTTCATTCCGATGTTTTTCGTGGCATCCAAGATTTCTATTCCTATGATGTGTCCATTTTTGTCGATGTCTGTTATAACGTTCTCCGCAAGCTCCTCGCTTATCTCATACTTACTCTTTCCAAGCCAGATGTACATCGCATCGACTTTTGAATTGTACTCCACTCTCATCATGTCCTCATCCTCCTTGTCCAATAAGCTATGACAACTTTTATTTTATTGTTACTCTTCTCGTAAAGTATCGGTCCCCAATCGGGTCATTATGCCCTGATAATTTCTTCCAGTTCATCCACTACGGTGTCTCCTATGCCAGTCATGCGGCTGAGAATAGCCCTATTGTGTGAAATTTTAACCAATAGCACCCTACCCCCCGTATTTTTCAACATAGCTTAAGCCTTCTGAGTTGTGCCTTTGAAGTTTTTCCGCTTTTTTTGATTCGCTGAGGGAGCGGACTGTCGGGATCGACACGACCGCCTTCATATGCCACTTCGAGGGGAACGAGGAGTATTTACCGTTCAGTGAACTACCTCCCTATCGTTTTAGCCTACTCATCCCCCTATTTTTTGATGAGGCAGTTTCAAGCTTGTTTTTAAAAGCGCAACTTTAAAAAGGTTTAGCTTACGTTAGTTAAAGGTGGAGAAAGGTTGGGAAAGGTGGATTAAGGATGCCTTTGACGCGTGATGAAAAGTTTGTTGCGCGGCTGCAGAGGAACAGTCGCGTACAAGTGCCTGTGCTTATCCGCTGGAAAAACAAGCTTGAGCCGGGCGAAGTTTTAGACGTTCGCGTTTACGATCCTGAAACGGGTGAAGAAGAAAGATTCTATGCAAGGCTAAGTCTAGACGGGAGATTCACGGTTCCGCGCGTTGTTGTCGAAGAGCTTGAATTAAAGCCCGGGGACACATTGGAGATAACGCTGTATGCTTAACTACGGTTTTTTCTCTCTGATAAAAATCTGGAGAGCCTTTTTCTGATTTCAGTATTTAGACTTCAGCATCTCCCGAGCATGTTAGGAACGGTTTTTTCTCAGATAAAGATATAAGTCTGAATGAATTTATTGTTTGATGAGGTGGATTGTTTGAAAGTAAGGGTTGGTTCTAGAGGAACAATAGTTATTCCCAAGGAGATTAGGGACAAGAGCAGCATTGTGAAAGGTGATGTTTTAGATGTCTTTTTAAAAGGGAACGCAATCGTTCTATCGAAAGATACGAGGTGGGAGAAGTTTCACGGGTGCGCTAAGGGCTTAATTACTGTTGAAAAAATCGAAGAGGAAATAGATGAGGGTGAGAAGGCTTGGCAGAAGCGTTTAGAACGGTGATCATTGACACCTACGCCCTAATGGCGAAGGCAACAGGGGAAATAACACCGAAGGCGAATAAGTGTTTAGAGGATGTAAGGAAAGGAAAACTCAAGGGTGTAATCCATCCAGTAATCATCTACGAGTTTCTCCTACAGTTTTATAGAAAAAGAATACCAATCTTCGTCACTTCGAGGGAAACTTTAGACTTCCTAGAAACATATTTTTCGACTGCGAACCTTTCAAACAACGTGGCCTTAACGGCAGCGGAAATCAGATTCAAAAGCGATGCGCTGCTAGCTAAGCTTAAGAGAGAACTCTCAGTTTGCGATTCGTTAACTATAGCCATCGCTAAGAAGACAAAATCCCCAATAATAACTGGAGACAAAGACCTCCAAGCCGTTGCCGAAAAAGAAAATGTAGATACAATATGGTAAAAAAACAAACGATATGCTCAGGTCACAAATAATACAAGTCTATAACACAACAGACCTTGCCATACAAACCGGCAAAATCAAATGTGAAAGAGACATATCCATCGCCGATTGCAGCTGCATAGCCACAGCCAAACTATCCAACGCCAAAGCAGTTTTCGCAAGAAAAGAGAAAGAACTTGCCAGAGAAATGGAAAGAAAACCCTTCGACGTAGAAATAATATTTCTTGAAAAATAAACATAGACCTTAGTCATAATTAGCTGTGCTAGAAAAATTATGAGTTTTCCGTAGTTTAGTGGCGGGTATCTTGTGAAAAGCGTATCTGAATGGATAGGTAATGGTAAAAATTTTGCGATTTTCTACAGCGTCACCAATTACGACTAAGGTCTAGTATGTTTAAAAGTTTTACGCAATTCATCCTCTGGTCTCGTTTCCCGAAAATATTTCACTAGTCCTCGTAGAGGATATATGGCTAAGCTGAATGATCGGAAGATTCGTTGGATTGTGCAGCAGAAATTGAGGGGCGGGGGTTCAGGTGAGATAGCGTTGATCCAAAAGGTTTCGCATAGACGGGTGGAGCAGATCTGGCAGGCTTACCAACGTAACGGCGTTATCCCAACCCTGAAGAAGCCTGGTAGACCTAAGAAGAAACCCCTCAGTCGAGAAGACGCAGAATTGATCTTGAAGGTTCACGACGAGTTCAGGGTCAATGCCTTAACATTGGAGAGGGTGTTAAAGCATAATTACGGGAAGGCGATACCTCATAACAGGATTCACAAGGTCTTGAGGGAGGCGGGTAGAGCGTTGCCTCAGCCGAGTAAGCAGAAGAGGCGTAAATGGGTTCGATACGAGAGGAAGCACAGTATGAGTTTGTGGCATACTGACTGGAAACAGCTGTCTGATGACCGATGGTGGATTGCCTACTTGGATGATGCTTCGAGATTTGTTGTGAACCACGGCGTCTTTGACGAAGCGACAACTGATAACTCCATAAACGTCCTGGAAGGGGCGATAGCCAAATACGGGTGTCCAAGAGAGATTTTGACAGATAGAGGGACACAGTTCTATGCTAGTGAAGGCGAACGTAAACAGAAAGGCGTAAGCCGGTTCGAATCCTACCTCGCCGAGAAAGGGATCAAGCACATTCTATGCCGCGTTAGCCATCCCCAAACTAACGGGAAGCTGGAACGGTTTTACGGCGTTTACAACCAGAAAAGGCACCAGTTCAAGAGCATAGAGGAGTATGTGCGCTGGCACAATAAGGTTAAGCCTCACCTCAGCCTAGACTTCGAAAACCTAGAAACACCTATCCAGGCTTTCCACAGGAAAAAGCCGCCACAACAAGTAAACACTCCATTAGAAAAGGAGGTAACGAAATAATTATGGGAAACTACAAATCCAAAGTTTGACAGAAACTTCTTTAAAATGCCCAAGAGGAGTCCTCTTCAGAGACTGACGGGTTGGATAAAAAGATAACACTTACCTACGAGAAAA
>DAOUTL010000211.1 GCA_030626685.1 Candidatus Bathyarchaeota archaeon
AACAGAATCTGCAACTGCACAAAGAACAGGGAGCAGCATAGAAACCAAAACAGAGAAAGAACAGGAAACTAAGCGACTGACAACTTAACGTTAAAACAATCGCCTCACTTTCCCTTTTTTAAATCTTAAAGCTAAATCACCAAAGTTGGACTACCTTATTTCGGGACTAAAACATAATTAATAGCTTCTCTAAACAAGCAAAGAAAACGCAAGACAAAACCAGAGACGCTTGGCTGGAGTAATCCCAACTTCAACATTAACCCCGCAACCTTATACCTGCTTATTCTTCATCGAGAGAAACGCGCAGTTAAAAAGCAAATAAAGGCTCATGAAATTTATCAATTCGCAAATTTACAAAACTAACAGTAGAAAATAATTTATAAAGGATAACTCATCGAAATTCAATAGTGGCAAAATGTACATTTGGTTTTTCATCTGCACGTTAGGAGCGATTGCAACCATACCCATTCATTTCCTGTCAGTTGAACACCTAAAACTTCAAGGAAGATACGGAAAGGAGAAAGGAACCAAAATCGGCGACATTCTCGGCCTAATCTCAGGATGGGGCTTCTTCATCTTTTGGATAGGAATCTGGATCTCACCCCAACCCAGATTTTCCATCCCAATTCTTCAAAACCTATCAGTATCAGTTCCAACTGCTGATTTCTCAATTCCCATGCTTCACCTAATAATCTTTATATCATTTCTGACACTTGGTGCCTGGCTCGCAATCAACGGCGTAAAACAGACCACCCTAAAAACAGCAGAAACACACAGGACAGAGAAAATCGTTACAAAGGGAGTTTACTCCATTGTCAGACACCCACAATATCTAGGCGGACTATTAGCACATGTGGGAATCTCCTTTCTACTATCTGCATCGTATTCTCTACTCTCTACTCCCTTAATGGGAGTACTAATTTTTCTCATCTCAAAGAAAGAAGAAAAAGAGCTAATCAGAGAATTCGGCAAAGAATATGAAGACTATAAGAAAAAAGTGCCAATGCTAATAACAAAAGCCCACGCTCTCTGAACAAATTTACACCATTTTTAACCTTCTAATTAAAGCCTTTACTTTCGCCTGGTCTTTCAAGGCTTCTTCGATTATTGCGTTTGTCAACTCGTAAATTCGCAGGTCGTTCAGTAATGCTAACTTTCTAATTTCCCTGTGCAAGTCATCTCGAACCTCAACAACCGTCCTTCTACTCCTATTCATGTTTAAATCAGCCCCGCATTCTGTTGCCGGTTTCCTTCAGCTCACTTTTCTCCTTAAGACCACCCGAAACCTCGACTTTTCCATCCCCATCAAGAAACATTACGACTTCGCCCTTCGGGTTTAGAAACGCTAAGCCTTTATCCAAACCAAGCTTTTCAGCCTCTGTTATGCGGAATTTGTTCTCAAAAATTACGTCTCCTAGTTGCCAGTTTGCACAGTTCACGCTGTTAGTGACTATGCCGCCGTTGAAGGTTATTTGACCCGTATAGACGTTGGGACATCTGGCTTCATCTAAAACCCCGCTTGTAATGTTGCCAGCTGCATGGTTGTGGCCTTTAGGATAATAACGGTAATTTGGGTTGACATACATAGGATCGTAGCCTGC
>DAOUTL010000051.1 GCA_030626685.1 Candidatus Bathyarchaeota archaeon
GGCGTATTCTTTGGAGCAAACGCGTGAGGGAGCATATTTGGAGCCTAATAACGCAGCTATGTTGAAAACGACCTTTTTTGCCTATCTATTTTATTTTTGGAAAAAAGGTCGTTTTCAACATAGCTGCGTTATTAGGCTCCAAATATGCTCCCTCACGCGTTTGCTCCAAAGAATACGCCAGCCATCACGCTCCAAGGGGTCCCTACTTGAGGCTTCTGTACACGTGAAAGAATCATTTTATTGCGTGAAATTTTAGCCAATACGGCCTACCCCCTCTATTTTTCCACCGAAAGGGGTCTCTTTCAGAGAAGTGCACTGCAGAGCACATCCTTCGCGACGTACATTCTTAGCTTACCAGCGGCCATGTTAGAGGACCAGTTTTAGGAGACTGCGCCATCAGCAGAGTCACCCAGCTGACCCCTCTGCTTTGCTTTCTTAAGACTGGCTTCCAGTTGGAGTAGAAAAATTCGTTGTTGCGTTGTGGGGAACAGTCTTTTCCCACGGTCATTTCGCGCGTTTACTACGAAGAGCCTTAATGACCTATGCCTTAACATGCTCGTAGTAATCAACAAGGTCCTTGGTCAGCTCTTCCACTTGACGCTTTGTTAATGGCGGAACATACTCAAACAAAATTTTCCGTATGGCCTCTCCACTCAACCACGTTCACCTCCAGGATAACCATGAGCCGCGCTGCGCTCAGCAACGCGCTGAACAGCATTCAAATAGCGATTCCAGCGCTCGCGGGGTATACAAACTTTCTAAATATGCACATAACATGTTAAGACCGACCGATATCGGCAGTTTTTATATGCACTAGTAACTTTTCTAATCAAATTGAATGTGGGCGTGCGGTTTCTCTTGTCGAGGAAAGCGCCAGAAGAGGAATGAGGAGATTAAGAAAAGCTGATTTTTGTGTCGTGCTGGTTTTGAGGTGGCTGGTGGCAGAACTAGAGAAATGTTCGATAAAGCATAAATATGGGTTGCATCACAAAAGTGGTTAATTGAGAAAGGAAATTGGAGAAGAAAATTAGGAAATGGAGGATTAAGATATGAAGGTGGAGAATAGGAAGATGAAAGTAGGTGTGTTGCTGGTTGCGATCTTGATATTTGGCTTCGTAGGCTTGTATTTCTATTGGGGCAGTGGCGGCGGGGGAAGTGATATGATTGCCGAGGGGGGGCAGACGTATCTTTTCGTTAATCCCGTCTCTACTCTCAGCGCAAGTACAGGGACAACATTTCTGGAAGAGGAGGCTGGAATGTCGATATACGTGAATGTCAGTCAGTCATTAGATTTATCCGTAGCTAAGACTGTGTATAAAACGATAGAAAAGGAGACCTCTGACTATATTGTTGGCTCTCTTTCCTTGCCCGATCTTCCGGAAACTGACGATGTCCACTGTTTTGTCCACAAGGACGGCTGGATTGTGACCTATTACCTCAAAGCCGAGCCCATAGGCAAGATTATAGACTGGGCCTATTGGTCGGGGGGCACGCTGACTAAGAATAAGTTGCAGGTAGGGTTAGAACAGATGGGCAACGCCTTAGGAGCATCCATAACTGGTGCAAAATACTACCATTTCCAATATCCATATGCCAACAAGTGCATGCTAATAATTGAAACCCAAGTGGGCGCTGGGGAAGATAGCTTCAACATCATAATTCCGCTTGAGTTCACGGTCTACGAGCGGTCTTGGTCTCATTACGCCGGATATGCCCACCCTGGACATCCGTCATATTTTAAAATTGATGGAACTACGATCAGCAGTATAACAGCGGACGAACAAACGAGATACGGGCAACTTGCTGTTGCGCAGCTAAGCCCTGACATGGTCCATACTGTGAGCGTTTCCGGTCCCTATTCTGGCAAGTTCTACGGCGTTTGCATTGCGCTTGCCTATCAAGAACCATAAAAACCCAGTGGATGTGCGTAAATGTGAACAAGGGGTTACTGGCATGTCTATACATAATGCCGCTACTTGTCGGGAGCATCATAGGGCTCACGTTCTTCCAAAGCAAAGCGAGGGTACAAGGGGACGGAATCATCATTGAGGGTGCCGATTACAATTCGACCGTCATCACTGAATATTCAGCAGAACTCATTAATATAACCAAGAGTGTAACTCCGAGAGCAGTTATAGAGTACGGGGATTTCAACTCCAAGCTGGACTTAAACAAATCTGATGAACTAAACCAGGTAGCCAGCGCAGTATCTTCGAGGATAACTATAGAATATGCTGACTGCATATCTACATATAGATTAAATGGCTCTGAAACCCTAACTCAAATAGCCACCACAGTAACGCCTAGGATAATAGTCGAATATGCAGATTCGGTTATTAGCAGCAAATTGGAGCGTCCCATGTTCGAGCTCCCTGTTGTAAGAGGCGTTGAGAAATCTTTTGTAGAATCCACTCTTGTGGAGACACTTCTCGGTCAAAACGCTGTCCTAAATGATGTGGAGGTTAGTGGTGACCTCAACGGCACTCTTAATTTTACTAGCTTCGAGATTGTTAATATCACTACAGGATCCTTTGCTGGTAAAGGATTTTCCAAAGGTGAATGGGAGGCTACTCTTGAAGGATTATCCTATAGAGGCTATTGGAGAGGGGCTCTATTCCTTAAGCCCTCTGAAAGAAAAATTTATCTAAAAGGTGCGGTTTCCGGAGAAATTTCAGCCACAGTTGAGGGACATCTGACCGAAACTCTGCCAGGAAGCGGCAATTATGATAGATACCAAGCGACTTGGGAAATAGGTCGCCTTGGCGTCAAAACTGTTTCGGCAACCGTCACCTTAAACGGAACCTTCTCCTACCTGAGCGCCTCCGAATTTCCAGCCACGGAACTTTATTTCCTGCAAACTTCTATCGAAGGAACAGTTTCCGGTTCTTACGATGGTTCTTTGAGCGCCGTTTTAACTCATATACGGGTTCTAAGCGATATTCCCTACAAGGGTGAAGGCTTCTCAACAATCTCTTATATCTCTGATGCTGGAAAAGGAGAAGGCTGGACTTATGATAGACTTGTATCCCCTAGCATGGTGGAATTGAAAGGTCTCTTCACAAATCCTTTCTCGGGCACTGTCTCAGCAACTCTTGACGAAACTAAAATGCCAAGAACTTTACTTCTAAGAATAGAAAGAGTCGACTTTGGCCTGCCCCCAATGGCCAAATTGAAAATCGAGAGTTCGGGTCCTCACAGAGTTAGCCCGGGGCAAACGATAACCTATACCGTTGAGCTTAGAAATGAGGGACTGAAAAGCGCTGAAAATGTTACTGTAGTGATGAATCTTCCGTACCTGGTGAAATACGCGTCGAGTACTGCCGGCGGGGTCTACAATAGTAGATCTCATGAAGTAGTCTGGCGCCTTGGGAATGTTCCGCCAAAATCGTTGAAGCTTTTTACGGCTATTGTCACTGTTGCGTGGGGATTGCCCTCTGGAACAACCATAGAACCCATTCTAAGCGTGCCGGTAAAGGAAATAGATGTTCAAATCGACCCGACCGTTAGCGTGATTGATGAGCTTCTTGAAGCTACGGAAAACTTGGTGAGAGTCAAGAGTTATATAGCTAATCAGTCGATAAGCGGAACTCTTGATATAGAAGTCTTTTCCGCCACAGTAGCTGAAGAAATAGAGCCAACCTTCCAACTCATTGAGGAGGGAGATGAGGTAACAATAACATTTCAATTTACAATAAAAGGATTTTCTTGGAAGAAAATATGGGGTGTCATAAGGGGTTTAAAAGCGATATTCCAAATTAGGGATATGGCTGAAGACGCCAGAGATATTTCACGGTATGTGATTAAAACACAAGACCTTTTGGATTTTGCCTTTGAAAAAGGCATGTTAACACCAAAGAAATACGCGCATTTCTCCGAGTTAGCAAGCAATGTAGCGCATGTCGAACTTATCATTCCTAATGCAATACGACAGTATCCTATAGTCGGAGAGGTCTACTATAAATCAACAAAAGGGATATTTGGTTGGATTGCAACCTGGTGGTTCCCGAAACACTTAGAGAAGGCAATACAAATAGATACTCTGAACCCAGATTTTCGTTTGGAAGATTTGTATAAGTTATACCTTGAAGAAAAATCCTATGACGTATCTTCAACTGAAAGCCAGATCGCTGTTGCTCGCGACCCCAACGTAAAGTATGGTCCAGAAGGTTACGTTTCACCGGGTGAAACTTTAACCTACAATGTAGAATGTGAAAACGAAGGCGAAGGAATAGCTTTTGGCGTTTACTTCACCGATACTTTAGATGAGGATTTAGATGACTCCACTTTGGAGATAGGGCCAGTGTTCAGCAAGAAGAACGGGTCACTCATAGCAGGCCCTGGCACTTACGATCCCTCAACTCGAACCATTACGTGGTTTGTCGGCGAAGTGGGACCCGGCGAAAGCTGTTTCGTTAACTTCAGCGTCAAAGTAAAAGATGGTCTCCCAGAGGGTACTGAAATCATAAACTTTGCTACCGTCTATTTTCCAAGCGTTCCAGAAACCACCCAAACGAATGCAATCGTTTCTGTGGTTGGGCAGCCCCGTATCGCTGTTACAGACGTTGCGCCTTTAGAATCTGTGATAGAGAAAGGATCCATCATGTGCATAAACGTAACGGTCGCAAATGAAGGCTATTTAACAGAAACATTCAACTTAACCCTCTACGCCAACACAACGGTAATCCAAACAAAAAATGTGACTCTAATAGGTAGAAGCAGCGACTCCGTAATCTTCGTATGGAACACCACAAACTTCGCCAAAGGCAACTATACCATCGGCGCCTATGCTTGGCCAGTTCCGGATGAGACAGAAACAGACGACAACTTATACGCTGATGGAATAGTGCAAGTTACGGTCCCAGGCGTCCCAGACAACACCCCGCCAACAACCACGGTTAGTCTTGACGGTGTGCTAGGTGACAATGGCTGGTTTACATCGGAAGTTACAGTGACTCTGTCCGCTACAGACGATGTTTCTGGAGTTGACAAAATAGAGTACAGCTTTGACAACGCCACTTGGACCATTTATACAACTCCCTTCACCGTTAGCGTTGAAGGAAACACTACAATCTATTACCGATCAATGGATGAAGCTGGCAACGTAGAAGCAATAAAGACCGAAACAATAAGAATCGATAAAACTACGCCTGTAGCGAATGCTGGTCAAGATCAAATAGTAAAGGTGGGCGAAACCGTAACTTTCGACGCCAGTAACACAACAGACAACGTTGACATCGTCAGTTATGAATGGGACTTCGGAGACGAAACAACGGGAACAGGCGTAACAACAACTCATATGTATACAAGCCCAGGAACATACACAGTAACGCTAACCGTCAAAGACGAGGCAGGCAACACAGCTACCCACAGAATAACTATCACAGTTCTCGCCGCAGAAGCCTTTCCTATCTGGACTGTAGGCGTAGCAGTCGCAGCAATAGCGATAGCCACTGTAGCAATAGCTGTTTTCTGGAGAAAACGAAAACAACCAACCATAAAAGGATAAGCAAAACTCAAACACATCTCCCCTTTCTTTTTCTACGGTATCTCCCTAAACAGGGAGGCTTTTGTTTGATGTGACATACACAGATCTACTGGTTGGACACGAAACTGAGAAGAATTGATATAGTCGTCAACAAAAGGAGGATTACTTTTCCTTTCGTTCTTTATCTTTTTGCCGTAGTCTCGATGTGCCTTTTGATGTCGGATGTGAGATGGCTGCTGCTAACGATGCTTGTCAAGGTTGCTTATGTCTGCATTTGGGGCAGTAGATTGAATCCAACGGCATGCTTGCCCCGCATTTAGGACAATATTTTGTCTTCGCACTTTTTTCTATTGGTGGAGAAGGAGGTGTTATTGTCTCCGTGAGAGGCTTCTTCTTTCTTAAGGATGACATAACAACTAGTGCTAGTGCGGCTACAACCACAATAATGACTACGACTACAACCCAGAAAAGAGGATTGCTTGTATCAAAAATGCTACCGCCCCAAATGTTGGTTTCCGTTAACTTTAAAGAACTTGTTACTACCCCAGTCCCCGATCTCTGTTCAACAAGGATGCCCGTTTGCTGATCCCAATAGTATGTAGACCCGTACCAAGTGGCGTAAACGACGGTGCGTGATGCACCTGCGTAGCTCCTTGTATCTAAACCTTCTATCTTAGGAGAACGGTAATCGGAATAGTAGATTGTATCTCCTTCGTTTAAATTGGCTGGAATAATGTAGGGGAACGTGCCTCCCCGAGAAACGTCGCCTTGCAACGACTGCGTTTGTGGAGAACCGTAAGCAAATTCATATGTCATAGTTCCATTCACTTTGGTTCCACTGACACTTGAAATTGATATTGTAACAGATGAATATTCGTACCCAACAGCGCTTGCCATATATTTTGCCCAATGGCCTGGCTGCACGCCGACACTAGTCGCCATTACAGATATGAAACTTAATGCGAAAATTAAGAAGAGAACAAAAATCGCAGAAGTATATCTAGTCAAGTGCATTAAATCTCCTCTTTTTAAGGCTGTTTTTCTCCGCACTTCGGACAATAGATCGCATCCACTGACATACTTGCCCCGCATTTAGTACAGTACTTCACCTTAGCAACAGGTTTGGGAGGAGCAGCCTCCGCTGTTGGTCGAGGTGCTTCAAGCCTTGTGGAAAGTTGTTTGGCTGAAATGGCGAGGGGTAAGCACGCTGTGATCAGGCCGATTATGCCTGAGATGCCTAGCAGTAAGAAACCGAAGAACATTATCCAAATTGAGTCTAGAGTCATCCTAGGAACCCCAGGTATCCAAGACGCCAGCCCAACCAAAGAAAACAATTGGTCAATAGCTGAGACGGCTGAAAAATTGAAGTATATAACCCCAACCGAGAAAAGGATACCACTAATCGACAGTATTATGCCCGCGACAGATTGCTTGAGTTCTTCTCCGAGGATAGGGAAGGCGAAGATAACCGCGCACGCCGTAGCTATCAATAGGGCGAGGATTTCGAGAGTTAATTCAGAAGAAAGTGGTCCCGGCCACGGAAAACCAAGTAGGCCCGCGCCCCCACCTAGAAGACCAGGTAGCCCTCCTCTATATGCGACAAAGTATATTAGAGCGACGGAAACCAGCATTAGTATCGCCCCGATGAGTTTTGACTCTGAAACCTCACCGCGGTAAGCTCTGAAGCCTACCAATAGCAAGATTGGCCCCACAACTCCACATATTGGAGAAAAAAGCGACAACTTCGAAGCAGCTGCTATGATAGTGATACCTATCCACGTAAATATTAGCATGAACGAGAAGGCGGAAACCGAAGATGCAATCGTGTCAATCTTTAATCCATAATCCCTAGCCGATTTCGAGTTTTTGATTATCGTAAAACCAAAGTAAATTGCACATATTATGCCTATGGAAAAGAAAATCATAGATGCTATAAGCCAAGACGGAATCGACGCGCCAACATAACCCCCATACCCCGACATAGCCGAAGAGTATCTCACGATTATCTCCGCAATAACAGCAATGACCCCAATTAAAGTTAAGCAGTATCCAACGCCGAAAGTAAGACCCGCGTAGTAACCGACATTTTTGGTTTGAGACACCAAACGAGAGGTAGAATCGGCTTCTTTACTCATTCAACACACCAAGTATACTAGTAACCTTTTGTTTGTAAGTTCTTTTCTTAAGAATTTTTCGATCGATTACCAAGACAGTCAGATTCAAAAACAAACTCCACTAATAGTGAATTAATAGAGAGCTGTGTTTCGTATACGCTCGATAATTTCCAGAAAATGTAGACTTTCATTTGTGTATGGGAAGCTGAGGATGCATACATATCATCGTTTTTATAAATTGGTAAATTCAGTAGAATAGATTCTATTTTTTCTTGTGAGTAACAGTTCTGAGACCCCTCTGGTTTTTAACATTGTACGAATATTTGGATCCAAACATCCAACGTATGGTAAAAAAGGGGTATCCCCGTTTTCAGAATTAGAAAACTGCTTATGCGTCAACAGACCCTTACTTTTTATCGTAGTTGTGGTTGTGCGTGAACATACGCGCTTCACCACCACAACTCCCAACCTTTTCGATCGAAATATAGGAAATACGATGTTACCGCGAGTGGAATATGGAGAAAACACCTAAGAGCATCACGTACAACCCTGCCAAAGCTAGGCAAAGTACCCCTAGCTCGCTTAGCACTGCTACTACGTCTCCCCAATTCCCACCACCGAGAATGACCGTAAGTGTTAGAAATGAAGCAAGTGGAAACCCTATACGAAACAGGAACCGCACAAACCTTACCACGTTAGCCTTTGAACCGGCCAGCGGAGGCAAAACCTGCATTATATGCGTCCCAGGCTCCGTCTCTGGCGAAAAGATTTACTTCATGGGCAAGCCCGGGATCATAAGCTATCATCATTGTGATAAAATCATACAAATTGAAAGGAGAAAATAAGAATGGTGAAGAATAAGATCGGAATAAGCGATCTGGTAGAGATATCGGAGAAAC
>DAOUTL010000189.1 GCA_030626685.1 Candidatus Bathyarchaeota archaeon
AAACGAAAAAATAGTTGAAGACGCAAAGAACGCGGACCTTTTAACGGTTGAAAAGGACTTGATATTTTTTGGCAGAGAAACACGTCCCATTCACCGAACCTTGGCATTCACAACCAATCCTTTTATTCCGGGAATAAGCGGTGAAGAAGACAAAAGTCTAGCCTTTCTGGCAAGTCTAGACATCAAACCAAAGCATGGTGAAAAATGGAGAGCTTTAAGGGACCTTTCAGAAGAGGAAAAGAAAAGGCTGTGCTCAGCCCTTGCAGATTATCTGTTATCAAAAGGTTTACACTATGAAATTTCAAACCTTATTGGACATGTTTACACTTTAAACCGTGAGGAACCATGGACCCCACTCAGAGATGCAAGGGAATTTGCCGTTTTGCTTAACGCAACGGGACGCATGGACAAGCCAAGTCTCGGCGTGGCTGTCTGCATGGGCGACAGAGGCGCAGCCCTCGAAGAGGCAAACAAAGTATTAGAAGAGTATAGGAGAACAATCAGCAAGTATCTCGGATGGATCATGGAAAAACCCGAAAGAATGAAGGAGCTGGAAAATATATACGTTGTTTACGGTGAAGACTTCATAGACGACAAAATAATAGGGGCAATCTCATCCATACTCTCAATAAGCCTGTCAAACCCTGAAAAACCATTAATTGCATACGCCAACGCCGAAGAGGGAGGACTGGCAAAATTTTCGGCAAGAACCATAGATATTGTAACCAACAAAGGAGTTAATTTAGGGGAAGTTATGCAAGTTGCATCTGAAAAATGCCTAGGAAAAGGCGGAGGGCACAACATAGCAGCAGGAGCACAAGTTCCCACAGAGAACATCAACACTTTCATAAAACTTGTCAACGAATTAGTTGGAAAACAACTGAGGGGAGAAAAAATTGGAAGCTGAAGTCACACTGAAGTACGACGAGGTCAAAAGTGCGGAAGCAATTGCCAAAGCTGTTTCACCAGACAACGTTAAAGCACCGCCCGGTTTGTCCATTAAAACAATTCGAAAGGGAGAAAAAGTTTTAACGTGCATAAAATGCCGAATGAAGCTCTCAACGTTCATCGCCACAATCGATGACTTACTATTCTGTGTCTCAATAGCTGAAAAAACTCTTCTAACAGCAAAGAAACTGAAGTAAAAAACAAATCTTTTTCTGAACCTAATCGCAAGGTTAAATAGACAATTTAATGTAAAACTTAGGGGACTAAACCAGTTAATAAGGCGAAAAAACAGAGTATGTGAGAAAATGCTGGACATTAAGCTTATCCGTGAGAATCCGGAACTCATTAAGAACAATCTGATGAAGAGGGGAGACCTTGGAAACCTGAAGATGCTGGATGAGCTTATTGAGTATGATAAGAGATGGCGGCAACTCTTAACAAAATTGAATGAGCTTCGCCATGAAAGAAAACTACTAACAACAGAGATTGCGGTGTTGAAAAAGAGGGGGAAAAATGCCAGCGCTAAAATTTCGAAGGCAAAAACAATTGACATGGAGGTAACGGCACTAGAAAAGCAGGTGGATGAATGTGAAGAGAAAATGCGGTATTATCTTATGCGGATTCCAAATCTCTTGCATGAATCAGTTCCGATAGGCAGAGATGAACATGATAATATTTCAATAAGGATGTGGGGTGACATACCCAAATTCAGTTTTCCAGTCAAGGACCATATAGCTTTAGGTTTAAGCCTAGATATAGTGGACATTGAAAGAGCTGGAAAAGTTGCTGGTGCCAGATTCTTCTACTTAAAAAGAGAAGGCGTTCTGCTTGATATGGCTTTGATGAGTTTCGCCCTAGAAGAGATGATTAGGAAAGGCTATACGCCTATAGAGCCGCCCTTTCTCATGAGACGTAAACCCTATGAAGGTGTCGTGGCCCTAAGCGATTTCGAAAACGACTTATACAAAATTGAAAATGAAGAACTATACTTGATTGCGACTTCGGAGCATCCGATGGCAGCGATGTTCATGGATGAGGTCTTAAAAGCGGAAGACCTGCCGCTTAAACTTGTTGGGGTAAGTGCGAACTTTAGAAGGGAAGCCGGGGCACACGGCAAAGACACTCGTGGAATCTTTAGGACGCATCAATTTAACAAGATTGAACAGTTTGTTTTCTGCAAACCAGAAAACTCGTGGAAAATCCATGAAGAACTTATACGAAACGCTGAAGAACTTGTCCAAAAAATCAGTCTGCCCTATCGTGTTGTAAATGTCTGCACAGGAGATATTGGAACGGTTGCTGCCAA
>DAOUTL010000184.1 GCA_030626685.1 Candidatus Bathyarchaeota archaeon
AGCGTTGATTATGGATTTTTTCAGTCTTTTTAGCATGGCGTTTAACAGTGGTTTTGAAGGTGAAGCTGTGTTTATGTCTGCAAAAGGCGTGTGCACCGTGTATTTTAAACCGTAAGAAGCAGCCAAATCGTTTAAAGTTTGAACTCTTCACTTGTTTAACGCGTGCAAGCCATCATCAACAACTTCTATGTAAGCCGTTTCCACCTTGCAAAGACGTTTAGTCATTTTCTTGAAGGGTTCGCCCAGACAATAAAGCATGGACAAACCAATTTTAGGCTCAACCATAGGTTAATCCTCAGCCAAGCTTAAACGTGAACTTTAACCTTTACGTTTTCATGCTTATAACCTAATTTGTTAACCAATTGAAATTTTCCTTTGGTAAACAAAACAGCACTAGATGAGCTGTCAACTCGTGGAAGATACAACGCGCTAAAGTTTGAACTCTCTATTTCGAAACTCGACAGCCTTCCTGAAAGAATCGCCGATTCCTTAGATCAGAATCTAATTCATCCAACTTAGATAAAACTCTATTTTTATCGAGCATGCAAAACACCTTCTAAATAAGAAAGATATCTAGGCTTGAAATATTCAAACTCTCGTATTATGGAAAAACTCAAATCGTACAACAAGCCTTCATCCCTGCAGAAGATCGTCTTACCTTCCTTAAGAATTCTGATCTTTATGTACGATGGAAGCTGTTGGAATATTTGTATATCTAAGTTTGGGAAAGCTATCAGGTACTCCAGCCTTTTCTTCGATAAAAATAAGGGATCAAATTTTCCTTGTTTTAAGACTACACAGACATCTATGTCAGAAAATTTTTCGTTTCTTGCATAACTTCCAAATAACATCACAGCTAAAACATCCCCATCATCCCTTGCCTTCTCCGAAAGTTTTTTAAGCTCTTTTAACATGAAACCATTCACCTTTTTTTCCTATTAACACTTTTTTGTTTCCGAATTCTACGGAAAAATTTTGTTTCTCCAATACGCCTCTTTACTGTTTACCCCTCACACCTTTCATCGCATTTCCTAACACACCATTTTATATAACATTTTGCTATGCGAGGTTTAATGTTCTTTAGAAAACACAAAAACGCCTAAAGCGTGAAACTTTATAGTTTTCAAGTTATATTTAAACTTGGGAAAATTCATGGTTGAAGAAAAAGGCATAGTTGAATTTCTCAAAACACGTGATGGTAAGGCGTCGCTTAACGAGATTGCAGACGGTTTGGGTATACCTAAGTATGGACCTAACTCCGCTTATGCGCTTTTGCAGTCTTTGAAGACTAAAGGGGTTATTGAAAGGCGAGGGGAACAGTGGACGCTTATAGCTGAGGTTGCTGCTCCAACTCCATCGCCACCGCATGTTCCAGTAGCCAAAGCACCGTCGCCTGCAGCGGAAGAAGTTGCCACAACCCCGGAGGTGGAGAATCTCATGAAAGCCATGGCTAAAACCCTTGCGGAAGCGGTGAAAACCGCTAAAAAACCAGCGGACGAGTGGGAGCTGGCGACAAAACCGATGACGACGAGGATAGAGAGGAAGGAAGAGAAGCTGGGCTCGCTTGTTTTAAGACCAGACGAAGCGCCAGAAGCCAAAAAACCCTTGGTAGGCTTCCCAACAGGCACTTTCATAGACCATTTCTTCATAACGCCGGAAGGAAAAAGCCTGGATGGCGTACCAATATGTGGACAATTCGCCGTAACGGGCTTGCCGGGTGCTGGCAAATCAATACTTGTTGAAGAAATAGCTGTGAAAGTGTCAGCCTCTGGTAGAAGGGTGCTTTACGCAACGGCTGAGGACACGTGGAAGAGTGCGACTCCCCGTTTTGATTTGCAGTCTCGCCTGAAGCAGAAGGCGGACATTTTGGGCTTGAACTGGAATAAGGTTCGTGAAAATCTGTTTGTGCTTGACACTGTGGCTTATCCGGAGCTGCGTGATTGGAACACTTTCGCTGAAACTTACCGTTATGTTGTTGAAAAGGAGAAGATTGAGCTGGCCATAATTGACTCTGTGACTGTGCTTGAGGCTTATCGTGGAGCATTAAAATATCGTGTTATGGAACTGGCCCGGTACAATCAGGTTCACGGCGTGACAGCTTTGTATGTGAATCAGAGAAGTAGAGAGATTTGGGACAGTTATGAGATGGCTGGCGGCGTAGGCTTGGCGCACAACTTGGATGGGACGATAATAGTTGATTATGGAAGGGTTTACTGGCAGGACCAGCAAGTTGATTTAGACGCAAACAGAGGGGAATTCGTCCGCATCGCACGGGTTTTGGACTGTAGAATGTGCAATTTTGAGAGACGAAGAATAAAGGTTGACATAACACCAGACGGCTTCTTGAAAGCGTTAGAGCCCATTCCAAAAACTGAAGAAACAAAGTAACAGTGAACGAGTAAATGTCAATA
>DAOUTL010000039.1 GCA_030626685.1 Candidatus Bathyarchaeota archaeon
ATCCAAGCCCATGGGTTGTGGTTCACTCAGACATGATATTAAAGCGCATTGAGGAGCTTGAGGGTGTGCTTAAACGTGGGTTTTGATGAGTTTTATGTAAGCCTTTGGAAAAGGTTATGATTATGAGTTTTCTATTTGAGAAAATCTTGGAAAGGATCAAAAACTTCACATATGCTGATGCGCAGTCTTTAGAAAAGGAAATAAGACGCTAAAAATAAAATGCATAAGGCAAAACATGCGGCCGTAGTCTAGTTTGGTTAGGACATCAGCCTGCCACGCTGACAACCCGGGTTCAAATCCCGGCGGCCGCACCATTTCATTTTTTAAAAAAGGGAGTTTTTGAAAGATATTCCATGGAGAAAAATAGCTGGAATGAGAGATGTTCTCATCCATGAATTACGTGAAATTGAAGTGTAAAGCCGTACGATTTTATCCGTAAACTGTAAATTATACGAGTGTAATAAAAATATACTTGCGTAAAGAGGGTGAGAAGGATGGGTGAAGAAAAAAGTCAGGAACTGAAGATCGTTGATGTAAACTTCAAGTCTTCATTCAAGTTTTGGCTTGCATATTTGGTTGTGCAGGTAATAGCCATGCTGGTAGTTTTCGGCATCATGACCGCAATGATCGGTTGGATTTCAACAATAATCTCACAACTACCCACTACCCCAAGTGCTGTCCTTGGTCTATTAATGCAACATTTACTTTGATCAGCACCTAAGCAAACCATAATTATAGAAGCATGGTTTACTCCCCCCTTTTTCTAATCGCGTCTATTTTTTAAGCCTAAATCTATTTTTGAGCTTTGCATCCTTTTGCAGTCTCCTCCTTCTCGAACCCGCAGAGATGCTTGAGGCGGCTTAATGCGCGAAAAAGCCAAGCATGTTTAGGAAGTTTTACATAGCCATTCCAAAGTTTTAGCTGCAATTTATTAAAAGTTTATCCTTTTAGTTTATCAATTTTTCTTGAAGTTCATAACATTTTTTGGCTGCTTTTTCAACCGCCTTCATTAGTGCTTGTCTGATTTGACTTCCTTCGAGTTCATAAATTGCTTCAATAGTTGTTCCGCCGGGCGTTGTCACCATATCTTTTATCTTAGCTGGATGTTCTCGTGTCTCTAAAATGAGCCGTCCTGTTCCAAGAACTGTTTGTGCTGAGCTGCGTAGGGATAGGTTTCTTGGTAAACCAACTTTTAAACCTGCATACATTAAAGCTTCTATTATTATGGAGATATATCCTGGTCCGCTACCACTTAAGGCTGTTATAGCGTCCATATATTTTTCTTCAACCTCTTCGCATATTCCCATGGTGCTCAAGATTTTCTTAATCTTTTTCTCATCGTCTGGAGTTACACTTTCATCGCAACAGTAAGCGGTAAAAGCCTCCTGTACTAAGACGGCAATATTTGGCATACTCCTAACGAATCTGGCTTTAGGCGCTATTTTTTTGTAAAACATTAGTGGAATTGTGGCAGCTGTTGAAATTACGAGTTTTCCTTCGATTTCTTTGCTTATCTCCTCCAGTACTTTCTCTGCATCGTTCGGTTTAACGCATATAAATACAATATCAGATTCCTTTGCTGCTTTCCTATTATCCGTGGTTACAGTAGCTCCTAACTTTTCCAGTTCCCTGAGTTTTTCTATGTCGCGTCTTGTAGCTACAACCTTACCGTTATACCCACTTTTCAACAGGCTTTTCACTATGGCTCCACCAATTACCCCAGCACCTATCACTGCAACACTTTCTCTCATCAGCAATCCCTTATATTTGTGTGAAATAAAAATAGAAGCGGCTCACCTTAAAACTTCTTCGTCCGGTCTATACTATATCTTTTTCGTTCCTAGCGCGGCGAAGGCTTGCATTACTGCTGAAATGGAATAGGAGAATTGCTAGAGCATGTGGATTTAAACGGAAGACTCCTAGTCGCGGTCGATTCACACAGTTTAGGCATAGACTTAGCAGGGACGGGTACGAGAAAGTCTTCTCTACGCTGCTGAAACAGCTGTTGAAGGACGGAGCGGTTGAAGGAGAAGTCGTCGCCTTGGACAGTACAGCAGTGAAAGCGTATAGTCAGAGAGATCTCGAGAACAAGAGGGGGTAAAAGCGACCTTGAAGCTCGCGTTGGAAGGGGAAGAAGAGGCTTCAGACTCGGTGCTATGCGCTTCGGCTTCTTTAATTAGCTCATCAATCAAATTTTCAATGTCCTCTTTTGATTTTATGCCTTTGTCGTGAAGTTTTACATCTCCAATTGCGACTTTTAGGGGCCTTGTAAATTGCCTCAGAAGAAATTTTCTATATATGCCTTTGGCAAGTGTAACAGAAATTGCTTTTCGCACTGGCTACCCCGCTATCCTTATTGAGTATCGCAAACGACTTGAAGCCTCTTGATTCAAGCTCAGGTAATACTTTTCGGTAAGTTTGAGTAAATGCTGAAATTTTACCCTTGCCACCAAAGGGTAAGAGTGTAAACTTCTTCGGCATGGCTCGCTTTTTTCTATGGTTCCCTATTTTTTATGGCTTACTCAGAGCTTATGGGAACCACGACGCGAAAAGGGAGAAAAGCTAGGTAGTAAGTAGGAAGAAAAGATTTATATAAAGAGGGTGTATACCTACTTCGCAAGTGGTGCAAAGTGAGGGATTACGTTCATAAAAGGCGATTGTGTTCATCTTTAACCCATATAAAACCACTCTAAACTCTACATCACAAGTCCTTTATTCCACCTCCTTACTCCTCTTTTATCGATTCGTCCAGACTTTCTTTAGAGTCTTAAAGATTCTAGACGTTTTTATGAATCCATCTATATCATGGTGCTTTGTAAATCGTAATATGAAGTTGAGGTATGGTAATGGAGAAAGTTAGGTTTGCTATTCCCAAGGGACACTTAGCTGAGGCAACGTTCCAAACTCTAGAGCGCGCCGGATATGTGATCTCTGGTGAGGAACGTACATACCGTCCGACAATAAACGACCCTATGATTGAGCTGAAGATCCTCAGACCACAGGAGATACCGATCTTCGTAGGTGATGGATTGCAGGATGTGGGCATAACGGGGTTCGACTGGATACGTGAAACCTGTGCCGATGTAGATATCCTCCTAGATCTCGAATACTCAAAAGTTCAGCTTGTTCTAGCTGTGCCGAAGCCTTGGACTAGAATATGCTCCCTTTCAGACCTTCTTGACGAGTTCTCACGTGAAGGGAAGCCTTTGAGGATATCAGCCGAGTACCCTAAACTCTCTGCGGAATACTTAAAGAGTAGTCTAGTGTACCGTCGGCTATACGGCGATCAAGATCCTGTCATAGTAACTCCGTGGTGGAAGAAGGGTGCAAATAAGAGGGTTGTCATCTACCTTTCCTTCGGGGCTACTGAGGCGAAGCCGCCTGAAGATGCGGATGCTATAGTTGAAGTGGCTGAGACGGGCACAACGCTAGAGCAGAACAATCTTAAAGTAGTCGAGACGATGATGGAGTCAACGGCTGTTCTAATCGCCAATAAAAACTCATTGAGGGATCCCTTGAAGAGGGAGAAGATTCATGATATACTAACTCTTCTTAAAGGAGTTGTGGATGGGAGGAAGAAACTCCACATATTCGTAAATGTAAGCAAGGAGAAGCTTTCTGAGCTCCTGGAGAGGCTCCCCGCCTTAAAGAGACCTACTATTTCACCGTTATCAGACAAGAACTGGTACTCGGTGAACACAGTCATCGAGAGAGATCGTTTCCTTGAGCTCCTCCCGACTTTGCGGAGACTCGCCCAAGGACTGGTTGTATATGAGCCGAGACAAGTCTTGCCGCTCGACGAGATAACATCCGGAGAAGAGAAAGTTGAGTAAGCCGTCTGCAGTTAGGATCTTGAGAGTTCCTCCTATACCGAGGAATCTGCTGGAGAGACGTTGGCCAAGAACCAGAGGGATCAGTCGAGAGGTTAAGACTCATGTCAAGACGATTATTGAGGAGGTTAGGCGACGAGGAGACGATGCACTAATCGATTTTACCAAGAGGTTTGACGGTGTCAAGCTGGCTTCCAACAGTCTCCGCATCGGCAAAGAAGAGATTGAAGATGCCTATGAAAAGGTTAGCAGGAAACAAGTCTTGGCGATCGAGTTTGCGAAAAGCCGAGTTGAGTCTCTTGAGAGAAACTTGCTGACACGGCTGAGTTTCAGATATGAAGATGATCTTGTAAAGATTAAGAGTTGTATCCGTCCTATTCCAAGCGTGGGTTGTTATGTGCCTGGCGGTGAGGCCTCCTACCCAAGCACTCTCATTATGACAACTGTTCCAGCGAAAGTTGCTGGGGTTCCTCGGGTCGCCGTCTGCACTCCACCAAAGAGTAGAGGCAAGGTAGATCCGCTGACGCTGGTCGCCGCTGACATCTGCGGGGTCAGCGAGATCTATAGGGTTGGCGGAGCTCAAGCTATCGCTGCGCTGGCTTACGGAACCAAGTCTATCAGACATGTTGAGAAGATTATTGGTCCCGGGAACAAGTATGTCGTAACTGCTAAGGTTCTAGTTTCGAGGGATGTGCCTATAGACTTCTCCGCGGGTCCAAGTGAGATACTTATCCTGGCTGATGATTCGGCTGATCCACACCTTGTTGCTTTGGATATGATCTCTCAAGCCGAGCACGGTATTGAATGTGTTTCGATCCATGTGACGACGTCCGTGGGCCTTGCTGAGAAGGTTGTCAAAGAGTTGGAAGCGATTGTTCCTTGGTCACCTAACGGTGAGACTGTTCTTCAGTCTCTTTCAAGAAATGGCTTAATACTTGTCTGTGAGAATCTGGAGGTAGCTGTGTCCTTTGTAAATGAGTTCGCGCCTGAACACCTTGAGATTGTGACTAAAGACCCTTGGAGCATAGCCGAGATGATCAAGTCTGCGGGTCTCATCTTGATCGGTAGTTATGCGCCAGTTTCGGCGAGTGATTACTGTCTAGGGACGAATCATGTCTTACCTACCGGCGGATTTGCACATGTCTTTTCAGGTCTCTCGGTCCTCGACTTCATCAAAAGAGTAAATATAGTCGAGTGTTCGAAAATTGGTCTCTCAAAAATCAGTAGTAACGTGAGGACCTTGGCTGAGAGCGAGGGTTTATTGAATCACGCGTTTGCTGTTGAGGGAAGACTCTGAATTGGACTATTGGAAAGGAGGAATACTTAAAAGAATCTTAGAGAAAGCTGAATACTTGAGCAGATATGATGTAGGCGAGACGACTGAGAGTTTGGCGCGCAAACTGGGAAAGAAATCCTCCGAGATCTTGAAGCTCAACTCGAATGAGAACTTTTTTGTGCCGCTTGGCTTCTTGAGACAGATTCTCAGAGAGGTCGTAGAAGAAGTTGATCCTCGAATTTACCCTCAAGATGAACTTGCTGAGCTAAAGGAGGTTCTTGGCAAATACGTCAATGTCCAGCTTGAGCAGATAGTGATAGGGACAGGAAGCGACCAACTAATCGACCTTGTCTCGCGAACATTTCTTAAAGGTGGCGATGAAGTTCTATCTGTAACACCGACGTTCTCAATCTATGAAAAATGTGCGAAGATTCAGGGAGCACGTTACGTGGCTGTCCCACTTATGGAGGACTTCTCCCTTGATGTAAATAAAATGTTGGCATCTGTTACATCTAAGACGAGGCTTCTCTTTATCTGTTCCCCGAATAACCCAACAGCGAACCAGTTTGATCCAGGCAGGATTCAGCGTTTACTTGAAGAGTTCGATGGAGTCGTAGCCGTCGATGAAGCCTATGTTGAATTCGCCGAACGATCCCTTGTGAATCTCATTGGGAGATTTGAGAACCTTATAGTCTTCAGGACTTTCTCGAAGGCTTTCGGTTTAGCGGGATTGAGACTCGGTTACGCCGTTGCAAACAAGAAGCTCGCGTCAGTTATGAATGAGAGGTTTCAGATGCCCTACAGCGTCTCTCTAATCGCCATAAAGTCGGCTCTCAAGGTTTTAGAGAGGATCGGGGTCGTAAAGGAAGCGATTCGAGAACTTAAAGCTGAACGTAGCAGGCTTATCGGGATGCTCAACCAGGTTGATGGAATTCACGCTTATGATTCCCAGACGAACTTCATCCTCTTTCAACTGGAGAAAGATTCAGATAAGATTTATGAGAAACTCATGAATAGAGGAGTAATCGTGAGGAATATTCGTCGCGTTCTCAACCTTGAGAACTGTCTTAGAGTCACTGTTGCACCTCCCTCTATGACAAATAGATTCATCAAAGTATTGAAAGAAGTTTTGGTGGCGGGTAATTGACTGAGGCATACCTCGAGTTGATGCTTGTGGACGGGAAGGCTTACGTGAGGAGGGATAGGTTAGATCACCTAGGAAGGGTTGATGCTGTCATATTCGACTGTGATGGCGCCCTCATAGATACGAGAAACTCCTATAATGGAACCATCTCTAAAACAGTCGCATATATACTCAAGAGTTTGATTGGTTACACTCCACCAGAGAGACTTATCTCTGATAGGATTATCTACCTATTCAGAAAAAGTGGAGGTTTCAACAACGACTGGAACATCACCTACGGGATCCTCATCTTCATCTTGTGTAGTCTACCTGAAAAGTTGCAACATACGCTTAAAAGATGTATGGAGATTGTTGAGCGTCAGTCAGACCCCTCTAAACGGCTTTTCTCGGTCAGTAAAGCAATGAAAAGGGAGTTGAGGACAATCGGCTTGGACGAAGGGTTCTTCAACATGCTTGCTGATGAGTTAGAGGGCTTCACGGAATCACTTAATGCGACCGGTATAGACTCTGTTGATAGGAGCCTAATAGACAGCGTGGAGCCCTCTAAGAGCCTTATTGACTTCTATAACACAGTGAAACGCTTCCTCGATCATCCAGGCGGGATTAAGAAAAGCGTGGTCACAAGGGTGTTCGAAGAGTTCTTCTGCGGCTTAGATCTCTTCAAGAAAATTTACGGCATTAAGCCTAGATTCCACCAGGGTCCAGGGATGATCGAGAACGAGCGCGTCATAATCGAATCGAAGACACTGGACCATTTAGAGTTAATCTTCGGGAGGAAGAACTTCGGCATATCATCTGGGAGCACATTCAAATCAGCTGAGCACATCTTAGGAGTTCTCCTTGGGAAGTTTAATTCGAAAGCCCTTGTCTTCCTAGACAATATTCTTCAAGCTGAATGTGAGTATTTGAACAAGACAGGTTTCACCGTCAATTTTAAGAAGCCGAACCCGTTCTCACTGCTTAAGGCAGCTGAGGCCTTGAATCCTTTTACATTCGCGTTATACGTCGGAGACTCAATGGAAGACACTCTAATGGTTTGGGAGGCACGGAAAACTGATCCTCGATTCCTCTTTGCGGGCGTATATAAGCACTCTTATCCGAGGGAACCGTTCCTACGTAACTTCCTTAAAGCGGGGTGCGATATAATCCTGCCTTCAGTCAACGATTTACCCGTAATCTTGGAGAATGTTCGGAGGAGAAGAGTTTGAGAGTAGGCGAGGTTTCAAGAAAGACTCAAGAGACGGATATCTACGTTAAAGTCAACCTTGACGCCCTTGGTAGGGCAGAGGTTGAAACCGGGTTTGCCTTTCTTGATCACATGCTCAAGTCACTCGCGACTCACAGTCTCATTGACATAATAGCCAAAGCTAAAGGCGACCTTAGACACCACGTTACAGAGGATGTTTCAATCTGCTTAGGTGAGGCGTTACTGAAGGCTCTGAAAGACGCTTCTGGAATAAGAAGGTTTGGATACGCAATCGTACCAATGGACGGCTCACTGGCTTTCGCTGCTGTAGACCTCTCGAAGAGACCTTATGCTAGGATTGACTTGAAGCTCGTAGGGAAGAAGATTGAGGACACACCTTGCGAGGATATCTATCACTTCCTTGAGACATTAGCCTCATCTCTGCAGGCGAATATACACATCTGGGTCCAGTACGGCTCCAATGACCACCACAAAGTTGAGGCCGCCTTCAAGGCATTAGCCCTCTCTTTGAGACAAGCCATCTCCATTGATCCTAGGAGAAGCGGGGTTCCAAGTGCAAAGGGAGTGATCTAATTCCTAGAGTGATCATAATCGACTGCAGCATCGGAAATCTCTTCAGCATACGTCACGCCTTAAAGAAGACAGGCTTAGATGCGTTCATATTTTCGTCGCTTGAGACGCTTAAAGATGCTGACGCAATAGTTCTTCCGGGCGTCGGAAACTTCAAAATGGCTGCACAGAGAATCCAGTTACTAACGTCTTCCATCCTTGAACTGGCCGAGGAGGAAGTTCCATTGCTGGGAATTTGCCTTGGAATGCAGCTCCTCTTCGAGAAAACTGAGGATAGCTCCGGGAGTGGGCTGAGGCTTCTACACGGCAGGGTCTCGAGGCTGCCTGCTTATGTCAAGACACCACATATGGGCTGGAACACCCTTAGAATATCAAGACAGAACGAACTCTTAGAAGGAATTGAGGAGGGCGATTACTTCTATTTTGTCCACTCATACTATGCGGATCCCTCAGATAAGGAGATAATTGTCGCTGAAACAGATTACGGCGTGAGTTTCACCTCGGTCGTAGCTTATAGAAATATCTATGGCACCCAGTTTCACCCAGAGAAGTCAGGTAAGCCCGGAGCCAGAATGCTTCAGAACTTCGCAAGGATCGTGAAGAGGTGACAACGTGTGGAGGTCATCCCGGCTGTAGATCTAATGGGTGGGAGGGTTGTTAGGCTCCTTAAAGGAAACCCTCAATTCCCTAAGTCGTATGAGCATCTCGGGAGCCCTGTGGAGGTTGCGATGAAGTGGGAGGCCGAAGGTGCCAAGAGCATCCATGTCATCGACTTGAATGCTGCTCTCGAGCTTGGAAGTAATCTTCACGTGATCAAAGAAATTGTCAATACTGTTGGGGTTCCAGTTCAGGTAGGCGGCGGAATAAGGAGCCTCGAATCGGCTAGGGGTTTACTTGACCTGGGTGTCGACAGGATCATACTGGGCTCCCTAGCCTTTGAGGAGCCCACTACGTTGGAAATCCTTTTGGAGGAGTACGGTTCCAGACGGATAATAGTTGCCTTAGATCATCTTAACGGCACGGTCATGGTACGCGGTTGGAAAACCCCAGCTATGTTATCTCCTGAAGTTGCAGCTTCAAGGTTTTCAAGGTTGGGCGTAAATCTCTTTCTGGTCACTTCGGTCGCGAGGGATGGAACCCTTATGGGTCCTGATCTCGATACATTGTTTAAGGTTCACCGTCTTGGCGTTGATGTGATAGCGGCTGGTGGGATTAGTAGCCTAGAGGACCTCCTTGATTTAAAGAAAGTCGGCGTCCGTGGCGTCATCGTTGGGAAAGCTCTCTATGAGGGAAGGTTCAGTCTAAGCGAAGCCTTAAAGGTTGTTGATGTGGATGATTAACGCAGTAGCGAGGTATTAACAGCATGACGCTTGCGAAGAGGATAATTCCATGCCTCGACGTGGATCATGGGAGAGTTGCGAAGGGCATCCACTTCGTGAACCTCAGGCATGTAGGCGACCCTGTTGAGCTGGGTAAGCGTTACAGCGACGAAGGTGCAGATGAACTTGTCTTCCTAGATATAACTGCCTCCCCTGAAAAAAGGGAGATACTCAAGGATGTTGTGAGAGCCGTAGCGGTTGAGCTCGACATCCCATTCACAGTGGGCGGTGGAATCCGCAGCATAGAGAACGCTCGCACGGTCTTATGCAACGGGGCTGACAAGGTATCCGTAAACACGGCTGCGGTTGAGAACCCTCAGCTAATTAGGAAGCTCTCAGAGACCTTTGGGCGTCAATGCATAGTCGTTGCTATTGATGCTAAGAGAAGAT
>DAOUTL010000082.1 GCA_030626685.1 Candidatus Bathyarchaeota archaeon
TTTGCACAAACTTTTATGTTCTAAAAACGTTAACAAATTAGAGGGTGTCATGAAATGAGCGTAGTTGAGAGAAAAATTGAATATTTCACGGATTACGGTTCCCAAAACACGGAGAAAACCCTAGAGATTGTAAGAAACAGAGTTCAAAGAGGCGACGTTAAAACAGTTGTTGTGGCAAGCACTTCAGGCGAAACCGGAGTTAAATTCGCAAAGGCACTAAAGGACATTGCAAAAGTTATCGCTGTTGCATACGAAGAAATGAAACCCATGTATAAACGGCAAATAGCCGAATTCGGCGGAAAAGCAGTGGACAAAGCACATTTACCTCTACATGCAAAAGGAATGGATAATGTACGAAAAAGCTTCTACACTCTTGGACAGGGATTCAAAGTCGCAGTTGAAGTTACATTAATAGCTGCCGATAAAGGCGAGGTTAACCTTTACGAGGATGTTATAGGCGTGGGTGGAACCGGTAAAGGCGCAGACACGGCGATAACCGTCAGAGCAACACCAACCAAAGAAATATTCAGCGAAGACGAAAACAAAAAACTCGAAATTCGAGAAATACTTGCCATGCCATTGAAAAAGAAATGGTGGAAATAAACGTAGCGGAAGGATGACTGCACAAAGGTACACGTAAACCTTTCATAACGAATTTGCTGTTCTGGCTGTATAACTGACCTTGCTGGGTTCAACTATTACCACCTTCCAGTGCTACAAATTCAGAGGGGCAAAAGTTTTTAGCCTTACACCTAAATAGAAAATGGTGTTTAAGCGTGTCTTTTCGCCTTAAGATGGAGCAAACAGTAAAAAACAAAAAATCAAACATTGTTTTAGCCCTAGACTTTCCCTTCGAAAAACCAGAAAACCGCGAAAACCTCTTCTCCAAAGCAGAGCGCATTTTAGAAGCAGTGCACCCCTACATTTGCGCTGTAAAGTTTAACCGTCACCTCGTTCTTCCCCTCGGCACATTCAACGGCGCACAGAAACTCGTGAAAAAAGCCCACAATATGGAGCTGCTCACGATAATGGACTGTAAAATAAATGACATAGGCTCAACAAACCAAACAATCGCAGAGTACTATTACGCTGCCGGCTTCGACGCCCTAACAGCCAATCCCTTCGTGGGATGGGAAGAAGGCTTAAAACCAGTTTTTGAAGTTGCGCGTAGACTGCAACGCGGCGTAATCCTCCTCGTCTACATGAGCCACAAAGGAGCAAGCGAAGGCTATGGACAAACAATCTGTAATGCAGAAACCGGTGAAAAAACACCTCAATACATGTCGTTTGCGAAAAAATCCTTAAAATGGAATGTCGACGGTGTTGTTGTGGGCGCAACATACCCAGAAAAAATAAGAGAAATACACGAAATGCTTGGCGAAAAAATACCGATCTATTCACCTGGAATAGGTGTTCAAGGAGGAGCAATCGAATCAGCTTTGAAAGCTGGAGCACGCTACCTGATCGTGGGACGGACAATAACGCTTGCAGAAAATTCGGCTGAAACTGCGAAGAAAATCAGAGATCTTGCGAATCAGTGTAAATAAATTCTCCGAAGATAATGTGGTTATCTTCCTCTTCTTTCCCAAAGCTCCTTTTTCAGCAAGTCTCTGACGGCTGACCTTATTGCTGCACTTCTGCTCGGATACATGTTCGCTCTTACAAGCTCATCTAACCCTTCAAGATAAGCCTCGGGCAATAGAACCGTTACAAGTTTCATGCTACTTTCACCCTAACATATTATGCATATAACATGCAGTAAATATAAATCCTCATTCTAAAAGATTATGTTTCATAGTCCATATTTCCATCTCGCCATAGCTGTTTTGCTGCATTTACTTTTTTAATTGCTCTTTCACGACTTGAACCCGCTCAATCTTTCTTTAATATCGAATGTTAGAGCGGAAAAACCTTAAAATCTTCCCTGTCAAGGTCTCTCTTTTCTGTAAAGTCACCGATTTTAAAAAGATAACTTGAAATTCACCTTTCTAGCTTAGGTGTTTTTATTGTTAATGTGGGAGCGTTGTGAATAAAGGAAGCTATAGGCAAGTTTCTTGCTGTTCTGAAGATGCCTCGCGGCGGCAAATACATAAATCGGAAAACGACAAATAAACTAGCAGCCTAAGAGGAGTAGTAGTCACATTGGAAATATTCAACCCGAAGAAGTTTGTCGAAGTCGAAATTGAGGAAATAAAGAAGAGCGTTGGCGGTGAAAAGGCGTTGGTGGCTGTTTCCGGAGGTGTTGACAGCACAGCATGCGCCGTGTTGACGCACAAGGCGATAGGTGAAAACCTTGTTTGCGTGATGTTAGACGACGCTTTCATGCGTGAGGGTGAACCAGACCGCGTAGCCGAAATCTTGTCGAAACCGCCTTTCAATGTGCCCATAAAAATAGTCGATGTTCGTGAGCGCTTCTTACAGGCTATGAAGGGGTTGAGGGATGCTGAGGAAAAACGCAAAGTGTTCCGCGAAACCTTCTATCAAATTCTAAGCGAAACAGCCAAAAAAGAAGGGTGCAAAATCCTCGTGCAAGGCACAATACGTGCAGACATCGTGGAAACGGTGGGCGGCATAAAAACGCAACACAACGTTCTGGAGCAGATGGGCATAAACACCATGGAACGCTACGGCTTCAAAGTTGTTGAACCCCTCGTAACATTGTACAAGGAACAGGTCAGAATGGTCGCAAGATACCTAGGATTACCAGCTGAAACTTCTGAACGGCAACCGTTTCCAGGACCAGGCTTATCAGTTCGTGTGGTCGGCGAAATCCATCCTGATAAGTTAGAGACCTTAAAGAAGGCTACAGCCATTGTTGAACGTGAGCTTGCTCAGCACAAGCCCAGCCAATACTTCGCCGTAATTATCAGCAACGAAGAAGCTTTACAGCAACGTGGAATCACCCATATTCGAGAAACCGTAGCGCGACTTCTTAACGTCCCATCAAGAAATATTCACGCAAAAATCTTCCGCGACAAGGCGACAGGAGTGAAAGGCGGGGAAAGACGCTACGGCGAGATAGTGGGCATAAAAGTTCAAACCATAAACGGGAAAGTTCACCAAACAGCTATTCGGAACATTGTTTCGCTTCAAGCGAGAATAATAACTGAAAACCCAGCGGTTGCAAGAGTTTTTTATGCAGTTAAGGATTTACCTGAGAAAAAGCCATACGTTATTGGCATAAGGGCAGTTCAAACCAAAAATTTTCTAACGGCGCAAGTTTCAGAAATACCATGGACAACGCTGAATAAGGTTGCAGAAGAAATTATCGTGAAAAGTCCCAACGTGTCAACAGTCTATTATGATGTTACCCCAAAGCCGCCGGCAACCATCGAAATGGAATAATCACTTATCGAGAAAACGTATAAGTGCTTGGAAACGTTTTACAATATGGTCAGTCATGTTTCGGGTTAGAGTGCATAAAATCGAGTCTATTCGAGACTTAGATGGTAATCTCGGAAAACGCATAGAGTTGGTTGAGGAACGGCAGATTCCACGCTTTGCGGTTAGACCAAAAACTGAAGAGGCGAAAATGGTGCAAGATGTTTTCCAAGCCGTGCAACAGCAGTTACCAATGTTTCCGGCGGCAAAAACACAGTTTGCAATTCCAAAAATAATTCTTTTCTTAACGGAGCATGAATATGAACGCTTAGGCATAGACTTTGATGTAAACCAAGTTCACGAAATAACCCTTGAGAACCAATCCATAAAGTTCAAGAAAACAGCATGACCTCTTTTCTTATATGCTTCAATGCTGAATGCTTCGGATGAAAAGACAACACAAACATCATGTTCCTTAAAGCAGTAAAAATCTCCTGTACCTCGGATTTTCCGCCTTTATCACAGTAAATTGGGATTGGCTCTTCATCACCGCTTTCGTAATAAACATATATTGGCGCGAATTTCTCCCTAAAAGTGACGACTTCCACATTCAACTTTAATAACTTAGCCATTTTCTCAGCTGCTACACTTACAGATTTCAGTCGCTTTCCACGGGATGTAAAATTTGAGGCATAAATCAATATTTTTCCATTATGATTCTCCAACATACTTATCCACCAAAAATCAGAACTGCACAAGCAGCTTTTAAAACAAGTGTTGAAACGACACTTTCGCACGGTGGAGAGAGATAAGTTGAAATGAAAATTCATAAACCCCAAATCATAAATGTTTTCAGAATTCATCCATCCATCGTGAGCGGTAGATCCCATGAAGGTTAGAGCACACGTGTTCATAAGCGGTAGAGTGCAAGGCGTGTTCTTCAGATCAGAAACAAGATACGAAGCTAAAAAACGTGGGGTAAAGGGTTGGGTTCGCAACCTGCCAGATAGAAGGGTTGAAGCTGTGTTTGAAGGCGAAGAAAAAAGCGTGAAAGAACTTATAGGGTTCTGTAGGCGGGGACCGCCGGGAGCAAGAGTCAAGGACATACATGTTATATGGGAAAATTATACGGGCGAGTTTAAAGACTTTGAAATTAGATATGGCTATCGATTCTAAGCGGTTTATTTCAACTCGAGTTGCATAGCCTATTCCTAATTGTTCAGCGATACAGTCTAAGTGTTTCCTGTCGCTTTGAGACACCTAAAACACAACTTTTTTAGAATCATGTTCCGGAGAGGATTTATCAACATGAATACCAACTGTCGCTTCTCCTTCCCAGAATCCAGCGAGTCATGACCAGAAGTCTTTATCCGTTCAACGCTTTTCTTTATGGATTCTAAAGTGTGACTCTTTTCCAGCGCTTACGTAGTCTCCGCCTATTCCACGCACAATAGAAGCTATTTTAGCAAAGTTTTCTGAACCCAAAAATTGACGAGGCTTTACCACAATGTAATCTTCCTTTTCTTCAAAGCTTAACAGACTCTCCAAATCTTCAGGAAACATCATTTTAACATCCTCTATTGACTGCATTTTTTCAGAAACCTCGGGCGTTACAGGTGCAGGTGCTGGGGCAACCGCTGGCTGTGCGAGTTGTGAAACCGCCAAAGATTTTAGGGATGCCGAAACTTGCCTAAGGTCTTCTGTAACCCTGTTTAAAACCACAAGAAGCTCATCAACCCTTTCTGTAAGTTTTTTAACGTTCTCCTTTTCTTCGCTCATACACCTTCTTCCTTCCAAATCATTAATACTTAACGCATTTATTAAATTGTTTGTTGAGCCTTTAATGAATCGGTAATATGTTAAAGAGTTGGATTAGAAGGGGAGCCCACCGTACGTGATTGAAATTGATGGGAGCCAGAAAAGTGGAAGCGGCACAATCCTTAGACTATCGGTTGCCTTAGCCGCCATATTAAAGCAGCCACTGTACATTCACAACATTAGACAAAACAGACCGCAGCCAGGTTTGAGACCTCAGCATTTGGAAGCGGTCCTGACAGCCGCAAAGCTCTGCGAAGCCGAATTGGAAGGTGCAAAACTTAATTCACGTGAACTTTGGTTTAAGCCTAGAGAAGTTAAGGGTGGGAAATTTGAGGCTGAAATCGGCACCGCTGGGAGCATTCCAATGCTTCTGATGACTGTTCTGCCAATCTGTGCCTTTGCAAAAAGCACGGTGCACTTACACATCTCGAAGGGCGGGACAGATGTTTGGCATTCACCAACCATCAACTACATGCGAAATGTGTTTTTGTCAACGCTTAAGCGCATGGGACTAAACACAGCCTTAACAGTTCACAAGTATGGTTATTATCCGAAGGGCATGGGTGAGGTAACAATAACTGTTGAGCCTTGCAAGTCTCTGAAACCACTACGCTTAGAGAATTTCGGTAAAATAAAAGTCATAAAAGGGGTTTCGGTCTGCACTTTCCTCGCTGAGAGAAAGGTTGCGGAACGCCAAGCAAAAGCCGCAAACAACTATCTGAAGGAAAGGGGCTACTTGGCAGACATCCAAATAGTAAATGATAGGTCGAATCCGTTGCAGAAGGGCAGTTCCCTTGTATTATGGGCTGAAACCGACTCTGGTGCAATTTTGGGAGCCGACGCAATCGGCGAACTCAGAAAGTCAAGCGAAACTGTTGGAAAGGAGGCTGCTGAAAAGTTCTATGCAGAAGTTTCAACTAAGCCTACAGTTGATGTGCATCTGGCTGACATGCTCATTCCATACGTAGCGTTGGCGAAAGGCAAGTCAGCATACGTAACGCGAACAATTTCAGGCCATTTAGAAACAAACATTTGGCTCGCTGAGAAAA
>DAOUTL010000136.1 GCA_030626685.1 Candidatus Bathyarchaeota archaeon
ATCGCAGTGTAACACGGTAGAAGCAACCAAACCCATCAGCTCTTTAGTTTTAACATCCAACGCTCCTTTCCTGTATACACGACTGTCCAACGCGAAAAACCGTTTAATCCCAAGACCACCGCCCGTAAGAATCCGTGCATTCATCCGCTCACGGTAACGCTTAAACTCTTCAAGAATATCCAACACAATCCCTCAACTATCTCAACCATAAGAAGCTAAAAAATGTTTCAGGGCGGACGCGGGCTTTAGAGAGAACGCTAAGTTGCTGGAGAGAACTTGTGGAAAATGGACCCTATTACGATGCGTCTGAACGTTATTGCCTCGATTTTTTTCCTATAAGTTATAGGTGGTTTAAACTGCATTAAGGGGTTATGAGGAGAATGGCAGACGCGTTTATGAGGGGAGAAAGGAGAGAATTTATAAATCCACCATTCTCCTCATATTCTTTACAATGCATGCGCATATTGCTTTTAAAGCTTTTCTACATTTTGGTTTCAACCCTTCTCAGAAAATAGAATTGCCCAAAATTGGGTTTAGCCGAATTCTTTTATGATTTCGTCAACCTTTCCTCGCGGAAGTTTAATTTATACACAACTTTACTTAAATTGGTTCACCATTCAGCTTCCAACGCGTACGGTCCCTTTGTGAACTTTTCCGCCTTACGTCTCCGCACAAGGACAGTATCTTCTATACGGATGCCTCCGAAGCCTACAATGTATATGCCAGGCTCAATCGTTACAACATTTCCAGTCCTTAGCCCGTCTTTACTTTCCTGGCTTAGCGTTGGAGGTTCATGAATTTCTAAGCCTACGCCATGACCTAAGCCATGAACGAAATACTCACCATATCCAGCATCCTCTATCACTTTTCTCGCTACAGCATCTATGTCTCTTGCCCTTGCTTTGGGCTTTACAGCTTGGAAGGCCTTTTCCTGAGCCAGCCTAACGATTTCGCAAATTTTCTTTTGCTTCGCTGAAGGCTTTCCAGCCACAATTGTTCTTGTCATGTCTGAGCGGTAGCATTGATATGCGGCTCCTATGTCAACCACAACCAAGTCGCCTTTCTGTATTTTCCGTTCTGTGCAGCCTCCATGCGGAAACGCCGAACGGACACCTGATGCTACAATAGTTTCGAACGCTGTTCCCCAGGAGCCTTTTCTCCGCATTGCATATTCAATTTCTGCAGCAACATCATACTCTCTTACACCCGGTTTTACCGCTTCAAAGGCAACTTTCATGCCTTCACTTGTTAATTCTCCAGCCTTTCGCACAAGCTCAAGCTCTTTCTCGTCCTTCACTTTACGAAGCTCCCAGACAAGCTTGTTCTGCGCTTTCAGCTTTGTTTCACCTCTCAGTCCCTTTGCAAGGTTACGATAGTTTTCAAAGCTCAGCATATCCACAGCGAGTTTTTTGATTTTAAAATCCTTAACTTGAGCAGCAATTTTTTCCATCAATTTTTCGCCACGTTTCACCAGTTCGACATTGAAACCTCTTCCTTCAGCTTTTGCTTGCTCATAGTTGGTGCCGTAGACATAAATCGTGCTTTCACCAGCTTTTGGAATTAATAGGCACGTTGCCCCCGGAAAGCCTGTGAAATACAACAAGTTAGCCTCGTTAACAATTAAAAATCCATCAAAACCCCTTTTCTCGAAAGCCAACCGTCTTAAAACTTCGACTCTTTTCAAGATTTTCACCTTGGAAAGAACTGTTAGTTAGCTCTTAACCTAAAACATTTTCCATAGGACTAAATTTCGGACTTTACTTTGCTCGCAGAGAAACGTCTCCAACGAAAACACGCCTTATAGTTCCATCTCCAAGCCTAAGAACCAACGCACCTTCATAGTCAACGTCTAACGCTAAACCACTCAATTTTTCGGTTGGACTTGTGACCTCCACTTGACGACCGAGAAAACCAGCATAATTTTTCCATTCCTCCAAAATGGAGTTAAATCCTTCTTTTGCGAACAGTCCATAAAGATTTTCCAGCCTTTCAAGCAAATTTCTAAAAAGCTCTTCTAACCGCACTTTTCGACCAAGCTCGTTTTCAAGAGAAGTCGCAACTTTTCTCAGCTGCTCTGGGAAAACCTTTTCCAAATCAAAGTTCGCGTTGACCCCGACGCCCACCACGACAAAGTTAACGGTTTCGCCTATCGTGTTCATTTCAGTGAGTATACCGCAAATTTTCCGTCCGTTAACAAGCACATCGTTGGGCCACTTAGTCTCCGCTTTCAAGCCGAACATTTCACGTAAAACCTTAGCCACAGCCAGTCCAGCCACAAACGTGAGTTTAACAGCTTCTGTCGGGCGGAGCTTAGGTCTAAGAATCAAGGAAAACCACAATCCGCCGGTTGGGGAAACCCATTCTCTGCCAATTCTTCCCCGCCCTCCTGTTTGAGTTCCTGCAATCACAACAGTTCCTTCACACGCTCCGTACATGGCCATTTCCTTAGCCCACTCGTTTGTTGATTCAACCTCGCGGGAAAAGAGGATGCTTCTCCCGAAACGGTTGGTATGCAAGCCATCCTGAAGCCCGTCTATCTTTAGCTTCGCTGACATGTTAATTCGCCACTACGGATAGGTACGTTAATATATTTTTATCTCATAAACTATATAATTCCGACTTAGAATTAATGGAGGAAAGCGTTTGTACGGTTATGCCGGTCGAATACTTCACATAGACTTAACAACGGGTAAAACCCACGTTGAACCTTTAAACAAGGAATACGCAAAAAAATACATAGGCGGAATAGGCCTCGGCATGCGACTATGGCTAGACCATTCTAAACCTGGAGTAGACCCCTTCAGCCCAGAAAACCCGTTAATCCTAACAACGGGACCAATATCAGGCACCATGTGGCCAACAGGCGGAAACGGACACGCCTTCGTTTCAAAATCGCCACAAAGCTTCGGCGTCGGCGAATCTAAATCACACGGCTCCTTCGGTACAGAACTAAAAAGAGCTGGATACGACGCCGTGATTTTTAAGGGCAAGGCTGAAAAACCCGTTTACGTTTGGATCGACGACGATTCAGTGCAGCTTTTAGACGCCTCACATCTGATGGGTAAATCTCCAGCTGAAACAGAAGATATCATTAGGGAAGAATTAGGCGACTACTACATTCGCGTCGCAGCCATAGGCATCGCCGGAGAAAAGCTCGCTCGGATAGCATGTATAATCAACGATAGCACAAGGGCTGCTGGAAGAACAGGAATGGGCACTGTTATGGGTTCAAAAAACCTTAAGGCAATCGCTGTGCGTGGAACGTATGACGTTACGGTTGCGAAGCCAGATGAGTTCATGGAGTTCGTTAAAGAATTTCATGAAAGAATGAAAGGGCCAGCCACACAGAAATATAGGACATTAGGCACTCCACTAAACGTGTTGGTGCATAACGCTATAGCTTGTATGCCCACAAGAAACTACAACAACGCCTCCTTTGAAGGAGCAGAAAAAGTAAGCGGAGAAGCCCTAAACGAGAGATTTGTCGCAAAGATTATAGGATGCAGCTCCTGTGCCATGCGATGCGAACACGTCTGCGTGGTTCCAGAAGGCCCGTACAAGGGCACAATGACGAGAATGGAATACGAACCCCTGTGGGCTATGGGACCATACTGTGGCGTAGATCGCCTCGACGCCATCATCAAAGGAATGGATCTATGCAACTATTACGGAATAGACGCGATAAGCGCAGGCGTAATCGTTGGGTTCGCCATGGACTGCTACGAAAACGGAATACTGACAGAGAAAGACCTTGACGGAATAGATGCACGATTTGGCAATCACGAAGCCTTGGTTCAGCTTATCGAAAAAATTGGTAAACGCGAGGGCATTGGCAACATACTGGCCGAAGGCGTGAAAATCGCTGCTGAGAAAA
>DAOUTL010000059.1 GCA_030626685.1 Candidatus Bathyarchaeota archaeon
ATTGCTGAAGCCTCTGAAAAAGCTGAAATTGTAACGTTAAGCCATTACCATTTTGACCACCATACGCCCTCTTATGAAGACTGGTTGTGCAACTGGACAGAGGCAACAGAAACAGCGAGACAAATCTACGAAGGAAAAATCGTTTTGATGAAAAATCCTAAAGATAAAATTAATTACAGCCAGAGGCGCAGGGGATGGATGTTCCAGAAAACAGGCGGAAAATTCGCGGAAAAACTTGAAGTTGCAGATGGAAAAACCTTCATTTTCGGAAAAACCAAAGTTAGATTTTCGGAACCTGTTTTTCATGGGTCAGAAAACTCAGCCTTGGGATGGGTTTTGATGACGACTATTGAGTGCCAAGATGAGAAATTTGTGTTCGCACCTGACGTGCAGGGTCCTATGTGTCCACATACTCTTGAATTAATAGTTAGGGAGAAGCCACAAGTAACAATGATAGGTGGCCCACCGTTGTATTTGGCCGGGTTTAGAGTTGAAGAAGAGTACATTCGGGCGGGACTGAAAAATCTGGAAAAACTTGTGGAAGTGATACCCTATACGATTTTTGAACACCATGTTTTAAGGGATATAAATTGGCGGGAAAAAACAAAAGATGTTTTTGAGAAAGCTTACGAGACTGGACATAAAATTTTAACAGCCGCCGAATTCTTAGGGACGAAAAACAGCTTCTTAGAAGCTTTGAGAAAACAGCTTTTCATCGAAAATCCGCCGTCAAAAGAGTTTGAAAAATGGATGAAGGAAAGCATAGCGACGAAGAAACATGTTAAGCCTCCAATCTAGTCCTTAACCAGTTTTTCTATTTTAGCCAAGTCTTCTGGTAAACGTTCATACTGTATACCGTAAAAGGGTACTGAGAACTTCCTCTTCTTCAACGCAATGGACAGTTCCTCTATAAGAACCCCTGAACCTTTCATCCTTTCGTGTTTTAACGTGTTTTTGCAAGAATTCTCCCTTGAAGTTTCGGTCACACCACAGCTTGGACTTCCATCAACTCCTATGACAATTTTTACTTTTACACCGCATTTTTCATATTCCTGAATCTGGTCAACAATTTCCTTTACGATTCCTTTGCAGTGTCTCCTAAACATGGCGGTGTCGCATTGATCTCTTGTTTGAGCTTTTCTTAGTAAGCCAGCGTAGGTCAGTTCGGGACATGGCATTTGAACAATACCCATTTCGTTAAATATCAAAAACTCTACAATTTCAGTTATTACACTGGATCTTTCCGCTAAACCTAAAACGCGGGAATTTTGATTTAAAATGCAATGGGCTACTAAGGCAAGTTTTCCGCTTCTCTTATCATTTACCATGTATCTTCATCCTTACTTCATAAATGTGAGGGCCGAAGCCGGGATTTGAACCCGGGCGCCGGGCTCCACAGGCCCGTAGGCTACCAAGCTACCTCACCTCGGCCACCTTTTACTGATTTCAGCTACCTTTGAATATGTTTTATGGCTGTTTATTTACGTTTTTCGCGCAAGGCGTACGGAGCCTACCCCCCCATAGTTTTTCACGATCGCCTTATTAGGCTTCAAGTAGGTCAGCCTCGCTGTCTTTTGTCAAGGGGTCAGTTTAGTGTAGAAGGCCGGCTTAGGATACCGGCTGAGATCCTTTGCAAATATTGTGGAGAAAGATGGCTGCCTTAATTCACCTTTCCCAGACTTTCTCCACCTTTAACTAACGTAAGCTAAGCCTTTTTAAAGTTGCATTTTTGAAAACAAGCGTGAAAAGGGCTTATCAAAAAAATAGGGTGATGGGTAGGTGAAAACGATAGGGGGTATGCAGCCTAGAAGAATAAAAAGGTCTAGCTGAGGCTTTTTACGGAGAGTGGAAAACTCGAAAGCAGGAGCTCCCCCCGCTAGACCTTAATACATTGAGAAAGCAGCAGCAACAACATTTAAAATTTCAATGTAAAAACCAATGAAAAAGAGACTGCGGAGAATGGGAAAATGTCGGCAATTAAAAACTGGAGATGTTTTAAAGCTGTAGCTATTTTCTGTTATGTTGCCATTACTAATGATAGCAGTCGGTAGGCTAATCCGCCTAAGAAAAGGGCAAGTGCTACGTCAATAACCGCTATTGCTAAGGCTTTTCTCCATCCAAATTCCCTTGCACATGCGGCAATTGTTGCGATGCACGGAATGTAAATCATGGTAACCAGCGAGAAAACAATCATCTGAATAGCAGTTAAAGACTCTAGCGGAATAAGTTCTGAAAGTAGAATGAGCGTTAATTCTTTGCGCAGAATCCCGAAAATTAATGGGATTCCAGTTTCTGGTGGAAGTCCTAACCAGCCGCCAATAAGCGGGTTTGCGGCTTCAACTATATAGCTCATAAAGCCTGACAAGGCTAAGGCTTCTATGGCTACGCTTCCAGCAATAATTATTGGAAAGGCTATGTAAATGAAGCCTTTTGTTCGACTCCAAGTTTTCACAAATATATTTTTGGCTAAAGGTTTCCTGTAAGGCGGCATTTCCATAATCAAACCAACAGGTTCTCCGGGCAGAACTTTAAACGCAATCCTGCCTAAGACAAAAACAAGAACTAAGTCGAAAGCGTATAAGGCTAAGGCTGCATGTAAACCTATAAATCTACCAACCAAACCCAAAATAACAACTGTTCTGGCAGCACATGGAATCAGAACAACCACAAAACCAGCTAAGAAACGTTCACGTTCTGTCTCCATTATTCTACAGCCAATGCATGCGGGAACACTGCATCCATAGCCGAGCATTAATGGGATAAATGCTTTGCCATGTAACCCTATTTTGTGCATAAGGTTATCCATCAAGAAGGCTGCACGCGGCAGGTAGCCGCTATCCTCAAGCAATGCCAGAATAATATAGAAAGGCACAATATATGGCAGAGCTATCGTTATCCCCCCAACTATGCCAGCCAAAATTCCGTTATTAATTAAATCAACCACTATTCTGGGTAAAAACGAAGAAAGCACACTTTCGACATACAAGGACAAGTTTTCAAACAGAAACTCTAAACCGGCAGATAGAAAGTTTCCTCCAATAAAAATCAACGCAAACATAGAAACTACAACACCCGTTAAAATTGGATATCCAAGAATTTTATGTGTAGTTATGGCATCCAGCTTCTGTTCCAAGCTTATCCTGGGAGGAGCTTCGATGGCTGTAACCTCTTTGGCTATTTTGTTTGCAAGTCCATACCTTTCTGAGGCTATAACAACCGGGGAAGGCTCGCCATGTATCTTCTCCAGTTCTATCGCCAACTTCTCTGCGTAATCCAAAACTTCCTTTCCATTTTCATAGTTTTTCAGTTTTCCAGCAACATCCGTATCTCTTTCCAGAAGTTTAATCGCAATCCACCTTGCGGGATAAACCGTGCAAAGTTGCAGGAGTTTAGCGCTGACAAGCTTTTCGATGGCCTGCACTCTTTTCTCGATTTCTTTGCCGTACCTGGCTTTTAGCGGCTTGAGCTCCCTCTCGCCGCTTGCTACTGCTACAACTGTTGAGAGAAGTTCATTCATTCCACTTCCAGTAATTGCAACCGTTGGGACAACGGGCACTCCTAAAGCTTCAGAAAGCTTCTCCACATCAATCCTTACACCTTTCTTCGCTGCAAAATCAACCTGATTCAAATCAATTATTATCGGCGCTTCAAGCTCCAAGAGTTGAAGAGTAAAATACAGGTTGCGCTCCAGTGCTGAAGCATCTACAACATTAATTATAATATCAGGTTTTTCAACTGCTACGTAATCTCGTGAAACAATTTCCTCCATGGAGAAGGCGGAAAGCGAATATATTCCAGGCAAGTCAATTATACGGATTGTATAGCCTTTAAAAAATAGGGTTCCTTCAGCCCTCTCAACGGTTTTTCCAGGCCAGTTTCCAACAACTTGATTCAGGCCGGTAAGCTGGTTAAAAATCACGCTTTTTCCAACGTTTGCATTTCCAGCCAGCGCTATCCTTAACCGAGGTTTAACCATCTGGTTTCGCCTTCAAGGGTCTGACGAAAACTTTCGAGGCTACACCATAGCCGAGAGCAAGCCCCACCCCCCTAACCTCAATTTGCACAGGCCCGTGGAAAGAACCCTTCCGGAGAAGTTTAACCTCAACGCCAGGGGTTAAACCCATATCAGCGAGTCTTCGCACAAGCCCGAAGCCTCCAACAGCATAGGCTACCACTCCTCTTTCCCCTTCACAGAGGCTTGTTAGAGAAATTACACCTTCGATGCCTCGTGGATTTCGCCTTTTAGATGGTTCTCTACTTCCGCCTTGCATGTTCGTCCCGCTCTATAACTTTAACCCAAACAATAGAAGCAACATCATAGCTCAAAGCGCACTTTTTCCCAGCCACGTACAAAACAATACTTGAACGTCTTCTTTTAACAACGCTGATGGGAACACCAGGTTTTATTCCTTTACTGGCTAAAATTAGCAGTTTTTCCCGTTTTCCATCAGTTATTTTAGCCACGATGCAAGCTTCATTTAAGCCGATTTCTGTCAGTGGATAACCTTCTTCCTCTTCTACTTCGCCATGTTCTGTTGGTATGGGGTTTCCATGAGGGCAAAATCTTGGGTACTCAAGTCTCTTTTCCAAAAGCGTGGTCACTTCTTTGGTTAGGGCATGCTCAAGCTTGCAAGCACTTTCATGGGCATCACTCCATTTAACATTTAAAATGTCTGTAAGCAATCTTTCCGCGAGCCTATGTCTTCTAAGAATGTCTAAGGCTAATTTCTCGCCTTTCGCTGTCAGCTTCACACCTCTATAAGGCTCATGCTTCACCAAACCGTGTTTTTCCAAATGTTCTATAGTGTTTGTCACAGAACCCGGCACAATGTGCAGTTCCTCTGCCAACTCTGTTGTTTTAGCGACACCCCTTCTCTTTTGGAGTCTATAAATCGTTTCGATGTATTCTTCAGCTTCGTGTGAAAGCTCTGTTTCCATAGCCATCTTTTTTCCTAGATTTTTACGAGCTCTCGTAATCTTTTCTCGGAGGCAGTGATAAGCTTTTCGGATATCCGAATTTTATCGAAACTTATAAGATAGAAATAAAATGGTTCTGTATAATTCTTCAGTTACGATTCCCCTACATTCTGAAACAGGCAGAATAGGAAAAGAACATTATGAAGGAAGCGACTGTTGCAAAAAAGTTTCCAAAAACAAAGCGTTGCTCTTGGATTGAAGCCGAAAAATAACCGAAAGTATAAAAATTTAACAAAAAATTTTAAAAATATTAATTCATCCACGAAGAAAAGCGTTAAAACCTTTAAATTTAATCATAGCATATGGTACTCTAAAATAAACGAAATGCGAAGTAAAGCCTTTATGTATAAAGCTGGAGTTTTATTGTTCACCTATGACTTGGATGGTGACTGTTCTTCTTCTGGGATAAACGTCTGTTTCCACAAAGAGTAGAGACTGCCACGTTCCAAACTCCACGTGACCATCAATCACTGGCATAGTCTTGTCCGGTGGCAAAAGCATAGACCTCAAATGAGAATGGGCATTAGAAGGATGCCTATATGCTCCATGTTTAGGGATTACTTTTTCGAGAAAAACCTTGATGTCGTTTAACAAGCCATACTCGTTTTCTGTTAAAATCAGGATTCCTGTAGCGTGAGGAGCAAAAACATGGACCAAACCATTGTTGATGCCGGATTTAGAAACCGCTTCTTGAACTTTGCTTGTTAGGTCTATGAAGTCTATTTCACCTTTCGTTGAGAAGCTGTGGCTTGTACTAAAAACTTTAAAGTTTGACGTAGGCTTTTACTCCAACACCTTAGTCATTATAACCTCATTTATGTATTTACCGTTTTTGAAAAACTTTTTCGGAATATTTCCAGTCTGTAAAAACCCAACTTTTTTTTTCGTAAACATGGATTGCACGCTCGTTAGTTACGAAGGTTGAAAGCGTTAAAACTTTCAAGCCCATTCCTTGAGCTTGCCTAACCAAAGTCTTCATAATCTCGGTTCCAATTCCAAGGTTTCTGAAACCATTTCTGACCGCCATGCCTAACCCCAACATGTTTCTCCTAACCGCCTAACCTTCTGTCTGATCTCAGAAACCCCAATAACTCTTCCACTCACCTCGGCAACCATGTAAAACGTTTCACCCTAGACAGCCAGTCAATTTCCTCCTCCTTGGAAACCTTCTTAGTTCTGGCTATGTCTGCCCTCTCTTCCACAAGCGAGTTAACAAGTTCCAGCAAACAATCTAAGCCCTCCCATTTAGGTGTCCTCAAAACCACTTCACGACTATCCCTAGCAGAGAACCCCGAATAATTTTTCCAGCCTTCATAAACCGTACTAAACAACATAGCAGTTTTATACGTTTTACTTCTCGCCAGTTAGTGAATGACAGTAGAATTGGTTGATGCTTTTGTATACAACAGTATAAACGCAAGCTGCTGGAAGATACTGGTGACATGTATTTTTTAGAATAATACTTATGTCACCAAAATCACCGAAGGGTAAAAAGATAATCTCAGAAGAGTGAAAATATCGGTCGCTTAGCCTACGTAAGCAGAACAACAATAACACGTTCATGAAAAATAAAGGAGGAATAAACGATTTTTAATCATAAACTTTCCGAAGCTTAACTTGGTGAGACATCTAAACCAGTAACGAGATGTGAAGCCGTATACAAAAGCATCAACAAAAGTTTGTAATATCAGTGTTAAAAGTTAAAGAAACGTGAAAAATAGCTTCGTAGAGAAAGCCATTCTGTTCAACTTTTGTTTTAGCTAATAGTTTAAAACGCTGTGGTTTTGAGCCTTAGTTTTCCTAAAAACTCTCGAAGCAGTATCGAACTGAAAGCCTTAAGTCTCCTCCATGGATTTTCGTAGGTTTTTATATGAGGCTCCCGTAATGTCCATGCCTTAGGCTGAACAGTCCAGCAGATAAAGAGAAAATAAGCTGCTTTTATGATTTAAAGCCCAAATTAAGCTTTAGGATTTTGAGCGTGTAGACCAGAAGTTGCGGAATCTTAAGTCTATGTATGTTCGAACAAAAACAGATTGAAATGGGAGCAAGTATGATGAAAGGAAATAGAAAAAAGGTTAAAATGAGAAAAGAAGCAAATCGGAATTCTTCACACCATGTGAGACAAGCGTCATCATCCTCTGTAAGCATAATTCGTTCAGGAGACATGAAAGGTGGTTATTCCTAAGAGAATTATGGGCATTCTATTGAGGTTAGGATTGTGAAATAGAGGTTGTGCCAGCGGCAACTTTAGACTACTTAAGGGAATGCTTAGTCGAGAAGCAGCGTTTAGTGTTCCAGTTCAAACCTTATAAGCGTAGAAAACTAAAAGTTTTTGAGCCTTAAAGGAAACACGTTTAACTTCAGTTTTAAAATTCTTAGATTAGAGGAAACTGTTAATGGTTAGAGAGGTTGACAAGGTTGCAATTCGCAGGTGGCGTAGAAGGGGCTTTTATAGCGAAACTGTTCTCGTTAAACTTTTAGAAAAAAATGGATACAACGCCGTGCGTGTTCCGGTTAGCAACCCGAGCCTTAGTCCCTTGCCAGATGTTATCGCAAGGAAAGACTCGCACGTTTACGCCTTTGAAGTTAAAAACGCCAAGTATTACGCCTATTTTCCGAAACAACAGATTGAAAAACTTTTCAGATTTCTCGATGAGCTTATTCCCAAAGAGAATCAGTATAAGCA
>DAOUTL010000084.1 GCA_030626685.1 Candidatus Bathyarchaeota archaeon
CTTCCATGCCTGTTAATTCGCAAATCATGCTTTGATATTCGAAAAGGGCTTGAAGCATGCCCTGCGAAATTTCAGGCTGATAAGGCGTATAAGAAGTAAGCAGTTCACTGCGTTGAACAATTTCTTTGACAACTGCTGGAACATAATGGGGCCAGCAACCAGCGCCCAAGAACACTGGCAGGTCACTCCATGTTTTGTTTTTTGAAAGCAAGGCCTTCACATGCTTCTTAACTTCAAATTCTGATAGGGCTTTCGGAAGGTTTAAAGGCTTTTTTAAAAGGTATTTCTCCGGAATATCCGCGTAGAGTTCATCGATGCTTTTTATGCCTATTTCCTTCATCATCTTCTCCTTGACTTCAGGTTGAGAATTTGGAATGTATGGATGATTATGCTTACCCAAGATTTTCACCAGTCAGAAAATACTAATTAGCAATTCTTTCCTTAAATTTTTTTAGATGCTAACTGAATTTAGCTTTCAGAAAGAGTCTCTAAGACGGTTCTCAGAAGAACTTCTGTTTTTTCTCTAATTGATTGGTGTCCCCAAGCTTGCAACCATACAGTCTCGGTTAAAACATCAGAGATAATTTGTGCCGATGCCGCTTCAACGTTCCTATATTTCGCAACCGCGAAAATTGCGGATGTTTCCATATTCACGGCTAAAACACGAACATTCTTAAACTTTAGGAATTTGCTGCGTGTTTCTCTGTACACTCCGTCTGTTGACCAGACAGAACCGACAAAATATTTGATTTTTCTTTCATTTAGACGCTTAATTAGTCTGTTTCTCAATAGAGCTGAAGACTCAACCTTCACTTTTGGTGGAAGGTAATGATAAGAGGTTCCTTCATCACGTATTGCTTCGGTTACAACAACTATGTCGCCTGGTTGAAGAAAAGTCTGCAATCCACCAGATAAGCCAACTTCAAACATTGTTTTTGCTCCACACGCGATTACTTCTTCCAATGTCATTGCAGAGGCGGGTACACCTATCCAGAAGCAGCCAAGCCCGATTTCTACATTATTAAATCGTCCGATGCAAAAAGGTTGGCTTTCACCATACATCCACCATTCTACAGACTTGCCATCAATTAGCTTCTTTGCATATTCATACGTATGCCTTTGATAAGTCATTAAAAGGCGTCGAGGAACTTTTATGGTATCTACTGAAACTTTTCTGTTTTCAGCCACGTAGCGAATAAAATCGGATGGTGTGAAGATGGCTTTATCTTCGCTCAAGGTTTTTCCTCACTAAGGTTAGTATTGTATTCCTTTTGTTGTAACCATTTCCTTTGGATGTTTAACATCAACTATTTCGTTTACAAACTCTGCTCGGTCTATAAGTTCCTCTGGAGCAAACCTCCCCGTCAAAACAACATCGGTTTTCTTTGGAATTTTGTTTAGGAATTCTAAAACCTTTTTTACGTCCAAAAGCTTGCAGTGTAACGCCAAATTAATCTCATCCAAGACGAGCAGATGTGGTCTTTTCGCCTTAACAATTTTTTCAGCGAATTTTAAGGCTTTACGAGTTAGCTTTTTGTCTTCTTCGCCTAAATTACTTAGTCCATGCCATCCTTTACGGCCAAACTGGTAGATTTCATAGTATGGTGTAAGTGTTTTCCGAATCTTGTATTCACCAGTGTTTTTCCACCATTTTAAGAACTGGATTATAACGACTTTTCTTTTGTGCCCAACAGAACGCAACGCCAATCCTAAAGCATTTGCTGTTTTTCCAGCACCCGTTCCGGTATAAAGGTAAATATAACCCATTTGGCTTCCTCTTTTAAGCTATTTCTTTCAGGCCAGGCTGTTATAAGTTTTAAATAGTATTGTATCTTCATGTTTACTTCTGGAGCATCAACAAATGAAATACGACTATGAAGAGCTGCTGAAGAGGGCGCGTTCACAAATCCCTGAGGTTGTTTCAAAACGTGAACGCCTAGAGCTTCCTAGAATAAACCTTTCAGTTATAGGTATGCGTACAATAATCCACAATTTCAAAGAAATCGCCGAAGTCTTAAATCGTAATCCACAGCATCTTCTAAAGTATTTGACACGGGAAATAGCCACAGCTGCAACCATGCAAGAGTCAAGGGTTATTTTTCAAGGAAAGTTTTCGCGGGAGACTATGAAGAGACTCATGCAAAGGTATATGGAAAGCTTTGTCATATGTCCAGTTTGTAAGCGTCCAGACACAAAAATTGTAAAGGAGAAACGCTTATCATTTTTAGTATGTGTAGCGTGTGGAGCAAAATCGTCCGTTAGACAATTACAATGAGCGTTTGAGCGTTGGAAGTTTACGTGAACCTTAGAAAAATCGGCAACAACGTGCTCTTAGCCATATGTGACGCTGAAATACTCGGCAAAACCTTACGTGAGGGAAAAATAGTTTTTCATGTGAAAGAAGAGTTCTACAAAGGAGCAAAAGTAAACGTTGAAGAAGCAATATCCCTGATAAAAAACTCAACAACAGTGAACATGATAGGCAAAAACGTTGTCAAAAAAGCCATGGAAAAAGGCTACGTGCACCCCGAAGCAGTGTTAAACATAGAAGGCGTACCGCACGCACAAATAGTTAAAATGTGATACTGAAAATGCAATGGAATAAACATGCTTTTAAGGAAGATGTTATACTTTTTTTAAAAAAGGAACGATCTGAGGTTCTTGGTTGGGTAAGAAGAAAGTCTTAAGCGAGGGAGAATTAAGCGAGATGGTGCTTCCCGTCGCAAACGATGTTTTAGGCGTAGCCATTAAACTGCTCGGTTTTGACCGCATTTTAGTCAAGTGTCAGGATGGTCATGAGCGTTTATGTCGTATACGTGGTAAGATGAAGAGGCGGGTTTGGATACGTGAAGGAGACGTTGTTTTGGTTTCTCCTTGGGATTTCCAGTCTGATAAACGTGGAGACATTTTTTGGCGTTATAAGCGTTCTCAAGCAGAATGGCTTCGCAAAAAAGGGTATTTGACCATCTAATTGACTATGGATGCGCGCGCCTATTACCTACAGATTCCTATTCTAAGTGTTTTCATTAGCGTATTGGCACTAATAGAAATATACCTATGGCGAAAACTAAAAAAGAAAGAACAAAAGGAGTTCGAGAGTTTTCGCCGTTCTGTTATAGCTAAAGCCTATTGAGAGGGCGTTCTTTTCTCTCTTTTTGAGTTAGTTAGTTCCTGAGAAGATTTGTCTCCTTCAAGGTTCTGCAAACCAGTGATAAGCGCGCGCTTAGTGACAATGATAGGATTCCGTGCTTCCTATTACACTCAGTTTTCCATTTTTTCTTATCCTTAACTGCTGTTCGCCTTTGAACATGGATGTATGTGCGTTCTCGATCTGGATAATATCGCCTTCCGAAATGGAGCCTATCTGTTCGTTCCATAGACATAGTTTAATGTTTCCAGTTTCATCTGCTATCAAAGCGTTGGTTACCGCGGCGTAATTACCAAATCTTGTAAAAACGCATTTGGGTTTCGGGATTTTCAGAACCTTAGCCCTCAAGTTGATCTGCTTCATCCCTGTTCTTAAGTCTGCTACGTGAAGAGAGTGCGACCTTCTATTAGCTTTCTTAAATAAGTATCTGCGGATCAAGTCAGTATTTCGTGAACGTGCAATCGGATTAGTTTCTTTTAGAAGGAAATTATTCGGTATGGGAAATTGCGCAATGACCTTGTGCCCCCTTGTTACCAAGAAGATAGCCTTGTCACGCATTTTCTCGCGACATGCGATCAAAAGGTCTTCACATGTGGACTCTCGGTTTTCCCAAGCCGAGATTAACGCATGAAAAAGCTGGTCAGGGTCAACCTCATATTTTATTGAAAGAAAAGCGAGGTATTCGCCGATTGTTGCTTTGTTTCGCAATGTTCTACTACTCTCTTGTAAGCGTTATTTCTATTGTCGAAACCATTCTTGCCCTATTTTCTCCTTCCCTCGCTGGCATTTCCTCTGTTCCCAACGCGATTTTACTTACTTTCAAGTCTTTCATAAAGCGCCTTCTAGTTATTTCGGCTGTGTCAACTGCTGTTGTTATTGCTCGTCCTCGAGCTTTCAAAGTTACTTCTTTAGAGTTAGATGCTGACAGGCTTGTGATGATCGCTAGAACATAGCTCATTGGTGGTTTGCTTCCGACAAAAACAATGTTCTCTTTGACTTTCTGAGTCCGCGGGGCTTTTTCGGTCTTTTCCTCTTTAACAGTTTCTTCTGTCAGTTTTTTTTCTTCTTTCTCTTTTGCCATTTTGTTCTCCCTCCTTCTTCATGTCTTTTGAGTGTCTTAATTATACTACGGTGCTTCAAGTTTTGGGCACGATTTAAATCAGGCTTGCACCAACTCTCCGATTGCGAACCTGCTTCCAACTCTTGTTATTTTGAACTTCACGTGCTCTCCTTTTTTAGTGTTTGGCACAAATATGATGAAGCCTTCGATTTTTGCGATACCGTCGCCTCTCGTGCTTATATCCTCAATTTCGGCTTCATATTCTTTATCAAGTTCAACTGGTTTCTTCACGTTGAATCTAGGTCTACGGCTTCCGAATCTGTATGACATTTTGTCACCTCGGTTGATTTGCCAGCTAGAATTGCCCTAAGAAACGTAAAACCGTTCTGTAACCGTTCTACTTTCATTGGAGCCTAACTGCTTAACCATTGATATGACAGCTCTGCTTATTAACCTTTATACACGCGAAGAACCTTTTCAAAGTCTCTAATCTCTGGCGCGCGCTAAGTCTGAAGAGAAAGATAACATTTGTCTTTTTTGCTTTTCACGAACATCTAGACATGTCAACTATCCCACGACAGTTAACACCTAACGCTATCCCACGAAGACTTAACAGAACCTTTCTTACAAATATCTTACTTCTACGATAGCGCGCGCTCTAGTTAACTGAATGATATTAACATTGATTCATGATTCTTTAATAGTCTGATAATATACCCATGTAAAGGCATAAAGTGCAAAGAAAGTTATCTTGGATCTTACTTATCATTTTGGTTCGCGAATTGCTTTTAAACAAGCACAATACTATAGAACTAGTTCGATATGCCCAAACGAAAATCATCCATAAAAGAGAAAACAACGAAAAAATTAGAACACAGACTAAAGGTAGTAGAAAAAAGAGATAGGATGTTGATTAAAGACTTTTCATCCGAAAGAGCGGTTTTGGAAGAGGTTTTTGATCGCTCAACGTTGATGGTAATTTACGATTTTTTGAACAAAGGCGTTATAGATGAGATTCATGGTGTTGTTAAGGCTGGAAAGGAATCGCGGGTTTACTGGGGAAAAGATAAGCAAGAAAACGAGTTGGCAATCAAAATTTACTTAACCGTTTCATCCGAGTTCCGCAAGGGCATGCTCAAGTATATCGAAGGAGACCCGAGATTTAAGGGCATAAGACGCGACACTCGCTCGCTGGTCTTTGCATGGGCTCAGAAAGAATTCAGAAATCTGGAGCAAGCGACAGTCGCAAAAGTTAGAGTGCCTAAACCTATAGCTGTCAAAAAAAACGTGCTCATAATGGAGTTTATCGGAAAAAACGGCGTAAGTGCACCATCAATGAAGGAGCAGCTTCCAAAAAATCCGGAAAAAATCTACAAAACTCTTTTAACTTATCTGAAAAGGCTTTACTGCAAAGCTGAACTTGTTCACGGAGACCTAAGCGAATACAACGTTATGATTTGGAAGGGACGCCCAATAATCTTTGACGTGTCACAGGCTGTTCCACTTTCACATCCCCTGGCAGACTTCCTTTTACATAGAGATTTAACCAACATGAATAGATTTTTTAGCAAGTTGGGCGTTAAGGTTCCTTCAATCGAAGAATGCTACAAGAGGGTTACAGGTCATGGCAAGAGCTAGCACGTTTCTAAAAATCCCGAGAGAGCGAATAGGAGTTCTAATAGGACCTGAGGGAAAAACCAAGAAAACCATTGAAAAAACGCTTTCAATCGAAATCCAAATAGACAGCGAAACAGGTGGAGTTACAGTCATTCTGGCTGAAAACGGTGAAGACCCATCTTTGCTTTTTAAGGCAAAAGATGTTGTAACAGCTATTGGAAGGGGCTTTTCGCCAGAACATGCCTTTCGCCTAATCCGTGA
>DAOUTL010000174.1 GCA_030626685.1 Candidatus Bathyarchaeota archaeon
CATGCATCCAGGCGGCATAAGACTCGGCGTTTCAGAGATTACAAGGCTTGGAATGAAAGAACCTGAAATGACTGAAATAGCAGAATTTATTAAACGTATAATAATAGACAAGGAACCACCAGAAAAAGTGAAAGCAGATGTAGCAGAATTCAGAAAAGACTATCAAAAAGTGCACTATTGCTTCGAAAACACTACAGAAGCGTACAAATACATAAAAATCCGCTAAACCCTCTTTTCACCACTTACCGATGTTAGATAGAGAAAACATGAAAGAGAAGCTGCGAATATGGACGATTGGACACAGCAACCGTTCAATAGACACTTTCCTAGAATTATTGAGTGAGCATGGAATTCAGGTTCTCGTGGATGTCCGCAGTTTTCCAACATCAAAAATTGAACGTTTTAAGAGAGAACAGATGGAGAAGTGGCTTCCGGAACATGGGATAGAGTATGTTTGGTTTGGTAAGGAACTTGGAGGCTACCGTCGAGGCGGATATAAAAGGCATATGCGAACCAAACTTTTCAGAAAGGGAATAAAACAGCTTTTAGAGATTGCAAAGGCTAAGCGTACATGCATCATGTGTATGGAAGTAAACCCAAAATATTGCCATCGCAGATTCATCTCAGCGTTTCTGGAAAAGAGAGGTGTAAAATTTATACACATAATCGGAAAGGGACAAACAAGTATTGCGTGAAATTTTCGCCAATAATACATACCCCCTATCGTTTTCAACATTCCTTGTGTATTTGGATTCAAATATACCACCTGAGACCTCGAGGATCACCCGCGCAGTCATTTCTGAAAAAACGTTGTTTCCAACATTCTGTTTCTATTAGGATCTAAATATGCAGCCGCCTATTCCGGTGGCTTATATCTGAGTACCCATAAAAATTTCTTTTGAGTGCTCAAATAAGATCTATGGCAAGCTTCCGATCTTTCAGGCCCTCCTTCTGCTGTTCCGTATAGACTTTGAGACCGAGCTTCATTTAGAGCTTGCTGATCGTCTGAAAAATCGATTTAAAAATAGGGGAATTACGGGAGATGCCTCCGCCTTATGCGTTTAAGTTTTAAACTCCAACAAACTGTATATAAACTTAACAGACTGAGAAAGCGAGGGAGTAAACCTGCATATACGTGAGTTTCAGGATATGATGCACCGAATCTATTTTCATCGAGATTCCAAACGCGGCATAGAAGGAACATATGATTGGCTTGTGGATGAAGTGAAGGAGTTAGGTGAAGCGTTAAAAACCGACGATAAAAAGGCATTGGAAAACGAGTTTGCAGATGTTATTGCATGGTTGGTTTCACTTGCAAACGTCACCAACGTAGACCTCGAAAAGGCAACCCTAAACAAGTACGACAACAAATGCCCAAAATGTGGACATTCACCCTGCCAATGCACCTTTTAACTTAAATTTGGTTTTAGGTTTCAATAACCCATATGGGGTAGGTCCGCAGGCTTTTCGTGAAAAACCTGCAGTGTTTCATCACTGTAACCTTTTTTGTCCTAAACCAGTGAGTGTCCATACTGATGGTCTGCTCCCTTTCCGTTGGACTATTCCTTTTGCCTCTAAAAGTTTTAGATGGTGCATAGCAACCCCGTAATGTAGCCCCGTGTGTTTTGCAACGGTTTTGGCGTCGGCGGAAATCTTCTCCAAAGCATTTAATATTCGGGTTCTGGCCCTTAAACCAGGTTTTACATTTCTAAAGTCAACCAAGTAAGCATTAGGATGATAAACCTCTTTAAGCATACGCATCAAAAACAACTTTGGTATTTGAAATAGAAAAGGTTTCACTTTAAGCAAAGTCAGTAAGGCTGATTTGCCTTGGCTTTTTGCCCTCAAACAAAGCGTTAATCTCCTCCCTCACAAGCCGAATTCTTTGAGCATAATACTGAGGAAGCCCATATTTTTCAACTAGATGCTGTGCTGCATCCAAATATTTTTCTATACCACCACGATAGACAGTTAAGGTTAGCGGCCCCCCGCATGCTGGACATTTACCACGAAGAGGTAAACGTCGGAAACGTCTATTGCACGATTTACATCTGAAGCCTTGCGTGGAGAACGCTCGCAAATTCCCGGTAATGTCTCGAATGAAATGTGTTGTTAAAACCTTTAAGGCTACCTCTTTAGCGTCAACAGCCTCGATCTTCTCAGCCAACTCAAGCTGACTGTTCAGCTTCTCAATCATTGTTTTGAACCGCTTGTACGCACTTTCAGGATTTCCCAGATTTATGTTTGAAACGGGTGTTGTGTAATTAAAGCCTTCAAATTGCGCCTCTGTTCCAAGCCTATACTCAATTAGATCTATGAGGCGGCTGACATGTTTGGCTTCTGCATTTTCCCATGTTTTTTCGTAAAACTCAATTGGATAGGCACAAGCAACATCCACATCGTGGGCTTGCCTCTGCACTTCCTGTGTATTAACAACTGGAATCAAAAGCAAGGGAGCATCCATTATCCCACCTATTTGCGCAGGCAAGTATTCACGGGAAAAGTTAAGCAAAGTATCCAAGGCAAGCATTAACGTGTCTTCGTCGCCGTCACAGTCCCTTCGCTTGGCTGAATGCCAAACCGGATGCGCATAACAGACGCTAAGATTTATGAATCCCAAGATGCGCCCCAAAATGCCCACAGAAGTGTGGGGAGCCAAACCAACAACCAAACGTCCAACAAGGTCTTCCACACGCCTCACATTGTAGTAAGACGAAAGACCATAAACCTTTGTTAGAAGTTCATCTATGAAGTTTGCAACCCGAATAAAGTATTCTGCGCATTTCATGGGAATAACAACATCTTGAATTTTC
>DAOUTL010000007.1 GCA_030626685.1 Candidatus Bathyarchaeota archaeon
ACACGGAGATAGGTTCAGAAGCAGATGTATTAAAAGAATTGAAGAAAGTTGAAGGGGTGGATGAAGCCTTCGTTGTTTATGGAGTCTATGACATAATTGCGAGGATAAAAGCAGACACTATGGATAAGCTTAAGGAAATTGTAACTTGGCGCATTAGAAGGCTTGGCAAGGTTAGGTCAACATTAACAATGATAGTTATGGAAGAGCCAAAATAACAAGCATTTCCTCTTTTTTTATTCACCAAATAACCTTTTTAACATTCATCTTAATTTTCTAATCCAACAGAGAATGGGATGCCATAAATGACCATGAAAACAATGTACATAGGACTGGACGACACGGATTCACCGAGAAAGGGATGCACAACATACGTTGCCGCCCTTCTAGTGGCAAAGCTGCAAAAACTAAGCGCCAACTTCATTGACTATCCAAATCTAATTAGGTTAAATCCGAATGTGCCTTGGAAAACAAGAGGAAACGGAGCATTATGTATAAGAATACAATACAACGGAAACGCCGAAGAAAAAATCAAAGAAACCGTCATAAGCACTGTGGAAGAACATGCAGACTTAGAATTTAAGGGCACAGACCCAGGCATAGTTTTCTTTAAAAAGGCAAAAATTCCAAATGAAGTCAAAGTTTTTGCCAAAAATACAATAACCGGAATTGTAAGTCTTAAAGATGCTTTGACTCTCTTGAAGAAGTTTAAGGCTGAAGCTGTAGGTTTCAAAAAGTGCCGCGGAATCATTGGCGGATTGGCAGCGGTCGGCGAAACCCTTCAAGGAGACCACACATATGAAATCCTTGCCTATCGCATTCCAGAAAATTATGGCTTAAAGAGAAAAGTGGACGAAACCTCAATCATTGAAATGGATAGGGCAATAGCACCCTACACGTTTAACAATGTTGACCCGGAAAAAAGCAGAGTCCTCATCACGCCGCGAGGACCAGACCCTATTCTTTTCGGCATCAGAGGTGAAACCCCAGAAATCGTAAAAAAGGCATTTGAAATGGTTGAGCCCCTTGAACCCGTGGAGAGATGGGTCATTTTCCGCACAAACCAGGGAACTGATGCACATTTAAAACGAGTTGAAAAGTTAAGTCAAATAAAGCCGTATCATCCAGTGGTTGCCAGAGGAACTGTGGCGGCAACCCCAAAAATAATTCCGAGACGCCACGTGATTTTCCCAATTAAGGATGAAAATGCAAGGGTTGACTGCGCGGCTTACGAACCGACGGGTGCCCTTCGCAAAATTGCAAGAAAACTGATTGTGGGAGACTGTGTGGAAGTTTACGGTGGTGTCCGCACTCCCTCGCAAAATCATCCTTTAACGATAAATCTTGAAAAGATTCGGGTGTTAAAGCTTGCACCAAAAATTGTCTATCATAATCCGACATGCCCAAAATGCGGCAAGCGACTGAAATCCATGGGAAAGGACAAGGGTTTTAGATGCAAAAGATGTGGTTTAAGATGCACTAATCTCGGCAAAGTTGAGGTCAGGGTGAAACGTGAAGCAAGAAGGAGTCTCTATATAACTTCATGTAGATCTCAGAGGCATTTAACGAAGCCGTTTAGGCGTTATGGAATGGAAAAACATCAAGTTCGAGTTAAAGGACTGATTGAAGATTGGCATTTTCCCTAAAGTTTTAGTCTCCGTGAACCTTGAACATTTCGCACAATAGTTGATACAGTTCGTTGCCGCCTTCTACTTTTGAAAACATGTCCTTTTCAGCCTTGAGTACGCGTCCCACAGCATGATATGTTTGTCTCCACTCTAACTCCTTCCACATCATGCGATAATTTTTCAGTTCAATCCACGCCCGAAAAATCAGAACAACGAACATGCCTAGGGTGAGTAAAAGGTTCAGTATGTATATCTCTAGTGTATCCGTGGCTTTTCACCTCCTTCTTGTCATGTGCATTGTATTTTATGAGCAATATACATTTAAAACAAACTTGTGTTAGCATAGGAAGTTTAATTGCCGGTTTTGCGCTTGGCTTTAAAATTAGATAGTGAAATAGTTTAAATGCGTGAGACTCATTAATCCTTTGAAAACGCGGATTTCACATTTGTTGGAGCGTTTAAGAATTGAAAAGGTTTCCAGAGAAGGAGTATAGCCTTCCATTCTTTAAAGAAGCAGGCTACGTTAGAAAACTGTGTCCCAAATGTGGGGAATACTTTTGGACGCAGAATCCAGACCAAGAGATTTGTGGAGAAGCAACTCCAGAAGGCTGCGCCTTTTACACTTTCATAGATAATCCACCCACAAGGAAAAGCTACAGTTTAAGTGAAATGCGTGAGACTTTTCTATCCTTTTTTGAGAAACACGGGCACACTCGCATAAAGCCCTACCCCGTTGTAGCAAGGTGGAGAGGTGACATTTACCTGACGCATGCAAGCATAATCGATTTTCAGCCATACGTAACCGATGGAATTGCCCCGCCGCCAGCGAATCCTCTTGTGATTGTTCAGCCATGTATCCGCATGGTGGACATAGCCAACACCGGTCCAACCTTCGGCAGACACCTAACAATCTTTGAGATGGGCGGGCATCACGCATTCAACTATCCAGACAAGGAGGTTTACTGGAAAGACCAGACGGTAAGATACCATCATAAGTTTATTACAAAAGAGTTAGGAGTGAATTCTGAGGAAGTTGTTTACAAGGAAGATGTCTGGGTTGGCGGTGGAAACGCTGGTCCAGACGTTGAATGCATCATACGAGGATTAGAAGCTGCCACGCTCGTTTTTATGCAATATAAAGTCATCAACAACGAATTTGTTAAGTTGCCAATACGGACGGTTGACACGGGTTATGGCATAGACCGCTACGCATGGCTTTCCCAAGGTGTGCCAAGCTGTTTCCAAGCGGTTTACGGCAACTTGCTTGACAAAATTTTTGAGATGACTGGGATAGGCGAAGTCGACAAGGATTTACTGATGAAAATAGCGGAAGTTTCAAGCTTGGTAAGCCTTGATAAAACAGCAAGCAGAGTTGCAGCTCGAAAGAAAATAGCAGAAATTGCTGGAATGAAAATAAATGAGTTAAATGATTTCTTGCTTCCGATTGAAAACGTCTTCGCGGTTGCAGACCACACAAAATGCTTAAGTTTCATACTTTCTGAAGGCGTTGTCCCATCAAACATCCAAGAAGGATACTTGGCGAGGCTCCTCTTCCGCAGAATCTACAGACTGCTGAAGATGCTGGGGATACCAGACAAGCTTTACGACATCATGGGCATGCAAATAAACTTCTGGTCTAAAGATTATCCACATCTCAAGGAAATGCAAAACGAAATAATGGAAATCCTTTCTGTTGAGGAAGAAAAGTTTGGAGAGACAATCAAAAGAGGTGCAGGACTGGTAAAACGAATGGCTGGAGAACTGAAAACAAGAAATGTTCAAGAGATTCCTGTGGAAACCTTAACAGAGTTATATGATTCTCACGGTCTTCCACCTGAAATTGTTAAACAGTTCGCAGAAAAGGAAGGGTTAAAAGCGAAAATTCCAGAAAACTTCTATGCTTTAATTGCTCAAAGACATGTTCAGGCACCCAAGCGGTTGGAAGAAGCTAAACCAGAAGAATGGCTGGAAACAGCTGTTTCAGGTCTTCCCGAAACAGAACCACTATTTTATCGAGACCAATACATGAGAGAGTTTGAAGCAAAAGTTGTTAAAATACTAGAGAACAGATACGTTGTTCTTGACAAGACATGTTTCTATCCAGAGGGCGGTGGACAGCCAGCAGACAAAGGATACCTGATTTTTAACGGAAAAAAGGTTGAAGTTGTTGATGTTCAAAAGGTCGGCAAAGTAATAGTTCATAAAGTAAAGGGCGCAGTTGCTCCTAAAGAAGACGCTACTATCAAAGGAGTGATTGATTGGAATAGACGCTACAGCCTCATGAAGAATCACACGGCCACCCACATAGTTAATGGTGCTGCAAGACGCGTGCTTGGACAGCACGTTTGGCAGTTTGGAACACAAAAGGGCGTTAAGCGTTCTAGACTGGATATTTCTCACTACCGTAGGCTTACCTTAGAAGAGGTACACCAGATAGAAACATTGGCAAACCATGTGATTTCACAAAATATTCCGGTAGAAACCTCTTGGATGTTCAGAGGAGAAGCAGAGAAACTTTATGGTTTTAGGCTGTATCAAGGCGGAGCGGTTCCAGGCAAAGAAATAAGAGTTGTAAAAATTGGAGAATGGGATGTTGAGGCATGCGCTGGGACTCACTTGAAAAACACGGGCGAGATTGGGTTTATCAAAATAATTCATTCAGAAAGGATTCAAGACGGTGTGGAAAGACTGATATATTCGGTTGGAATTCCGGCTCTGAAAGCTATGCAAGAAAACGAACAATTACTCTGGAAACTTTCAGAAACTTTGAATGCACCCATTGAAAAACTAGATAAAACAGCAGAGAAGCTCGTCAGAGAATTAAAGGAAGGACTCGCGGAGAAAAGAAAGCTCATTAAGGAATTAGCAGCTCGAGAAAGCGCGGTTTTAGGCGAAAGACCAGAGATCGAATCGATCAAAGAAATAGAAGGCATAAAAGTTGTGATGCGTGACTTTAAAGAAACAATAGATGTTGACCGCATGGTTCAAACAGCAAACGAGATGATTAAAAGAGACGACGCAACAGTTACAATTTTTTATGGAACCGATGGAAAAAACACGCGGATAATGGTTATGGCTGGAAAAACCGCCATGGAAAAAGGCGCGAACGCCAGCGAAGTAGTCAAAGAAGCCTCTGCAATCATAGGTGGTGGAGGCGGTGGGAAACCCAACTTTGCTCAGGGCGGCGGAACATTAATCGAAAAACTGCCAGAAGCTGTCAAAAAAGCTGAAGAAGCGATAAAGAAACAGTTAGAAAACGGAGCAAAGAATTAAAGTAAGTTTCGCATAAGCAGTTTATGGTGCTTAATGTGAGGGACAGTGTTCTCAATCTATAAAAACAAAACATTTAATAGCCCTCAAACCATTTCAGAAACTTTCATGGAACTTTTAAGAAAAACCGAAGAAAAATGGCAAAAAGCATGGGAAAACGCAAGGATTTTTGAGGCAGACCCGGACTCAAATAAGAGAAAGTTCTTCGTCACTTTTCCATATCCATACATGAATGGACCACTGCACGTGGGCCACGCCTTCACAGCATCGCGGATAGATGCATACGCACGATTTAAACGAATGCAAGGCTACAACGTTCTATTCCCATGGGCGTGGCACTGGACAGGTCAACCATTGGCAGGTGCAAGCGAACGCGTTGCAAAGGGCGACGAGGAATTCATAAGAGTTTTAAGAGAAGTGGATGGCGTTCCAGAAGAGGAACTCAAAAAATTCGTTGACCCGATTTATATGGCAACTTACTACACAAACGAGAGCAGAACTGCCGCTAAAAAGGCAGGCTTCTCGATTGATTGGAGAAGGGAATTCAACACAATTATGCCAACTTTCCAGAAGTTCGTTGAATGGCAGTATGAAAGCTTGAGAGAAAAAAGATATGTTACGATTGGAACCCATCCAGTTGTATGGTGTCCCAAATGCCAGAGTCCAACGGGAGACCACGACCGACAAGAAGGAGAAGGCGTCACACCAGAACAGTATACGCTGATAAAATTCAAACTGGACGAAGAAACCTATCTGCCTGCCGCCACATTCCGACCGGAAACAATCTACGGAGTAACAAATATTTGGATTCATCCAGACGCAACCTACGTGGAAGCCAAAGTAGACGATGAAAAATGGATAATAAGCGAAAAAGCAGCTGAAAAACTGAAAGAGCAGGGAAGAACCGTGGAAACAAAGCGGAAACTGAAAGGCAGAGAGCTCATAGGAAAAACCTTTGAAAGCCCAGTCACCAAAGAAAAATTGCCGATTCTGCCGGGATGGTTTGTTGACCCGGCGCAAGCCACAGGCGTGGTTTACAGCGTTCCAGCCCATGCGCCTTACGACTGGTTGGCATTAAAGGACTTGCAGGAAAAACCAGAAGTCTTACGCGGGTTTAACATAGACCCGGAAACTGTGAAGAACGTAAAGCCTATTTCTATGATTAAAGTTGAGGGCTTCGGCGAATATCCAGCTATTGAAGTTGTGGAGCAATTAGGCGTAAAAGACCAGCATGACCCGAAGGCTGAAGAGGCAACTAAACTGCTTTATAAAAAAGAGTTCCACAGCGGAGTTCTAAAAGAAAACTGCATGGAATACTCTGGAAAAATGGTACGGGAAGTCAAAGAAACTTTGATAGAAGAGTTTAGAAAACGTGGAATCGCGGACTTCATGTATGACTTGACACAACCAGTTATTTGCCGATGCCTAACACCGTGCATAGTCAAAGTTCTACAAGACCAATGGTTCTTAACATATTCAAACCCGGAATGGAAGAAAAAAGCAAAAGAGGCATTAAGCAGAATGGAAATCTACCCAGAAACGGCAACCCAGTGGTTCTTGGCGGTGATTGACTGGCTAAGAGAATGGGCGTGTGCAAGAAGAACAGGATTTGGCACGCCCTTACCATGGGGTCCGGGATGGGTTATCGAAACTTTAAGTGACTCCACAATCTACATGGCATTTTACACGATAAACAAGCACATAAGACGATGCAATTTAAAACCAGAAATGCTGACAAAGGACATGTTTGACTACGTCTTCTATGGAAAAGGGGACATAGAAGAAATAGCCTCAGAATCAAAGATAAACGTCGAAGTATTGGAGGAAATGCGAAAGGAATTCCTGTACTGGTATCCAGTAGACCTGAGAGTTTCAGCAAAAGAGCTCGTTCCAAATCACCTAACATTCTTCATATTCCACCACGTAGCGCTGTTTCCACCGGAACATTGGCCGAAAGCGATAGGAGTAAACGGCATGCTAATGATAGAGGGCAAACAAATGCACAAGTCGAAAGGAAATTTTGTGACAATGAAAAACGCCGTCGAGGAATATGGTGCAGACGCCACAAGATGCGCGTTACTATTAAGCGCTGAGGGCATGGATGACCCGGACTGGAGAAGCGAAAATGTTCGAGACGTACGAAACAAGCTTGAATCATTCTACAATTCTGCAAAAAAAATAATCGAGAATGCAAGGGATGAAGAAAACGAACGTTTAGAAAGATGGTTGATGAGCACCTTGCAACGCCGCGTAGCAGAAGTCACTGAAAACCTCGAGCAAATGAAAACAAGAACAGCCTTGGAAATAGCCTTCTTCGAAATTTGGAACGACTTCCGATGGTATATACGCAGAAAGGGCAAAATAAGGGCAAACGTTCTAGGGGAAGCCCTTAAAATCTGGGTAAGGTTACTGGCGCCCTTCGCACCGCACATGTGTGAGGAAATATGGAGCATGTTGGGTGAAGAAGGTTTCATCTCCTTTGCTTCATGGCCAAAACCAAATGAAAAATTGATGGACGTAAGGGTGGAGGAAAGCGAAAACTTCATCAAAAGCGTGATGGAGGACACTCAAAACATCATCCGTGCAACAAAAACCACCCCATCAAAAATTTACTATTACACTTCTGCCCCTTGGAAATGGAAGCTTTACTTAAAGACGCTTGAAAAAGCTGCTGCAGAAAAGTTAGAGACAGGCACATTGATCAGGGAGCTATTGAAGGAGCCTGAGCTGAGAGAACACGCGAAAGAGGTCGTCAACATGGTTCAGAAAGTGGCCGAAGAAACCGTGAAAATGCCAGAAGCAAAAAGAAAAACGCAGTTAAACATCGGAACCGTAGACGAGTATGAAATTCTTGAAAACACAAAAAGCTTCTTAAGCGAAGAGTTCAAGGCAGAAATCCACGTATTCGGAGAAGACGACCCAGAACGTTACGACCCGAAACAGAGGGCGAAACTTGCGAAACCATACCGCCCAGCCATTTTCATAGAATAAAATATATCACTGAACTCTCTTTTTATTTGCGAAAATGGGGGCCCGTGGCGCAGCTTGGATAAGTTTAAGCCAAAAAGCGCGTCGGCCTTCTATGGCTATGCCGGGGAAAGCCGGAGATCCTGGGTTCAAATCCCAGCGGGCCCGCCACTGTTTGTGTCTTATATAGCGCTCCTACAATGTTTTTTAATGACCGTTAGCGGGGATACATATAGCAAGCAGTTCAAAGCGTGCACTCTATGGTATTCCTTCCCATACATCCTTTGCAACATCTTAAGGAACTACTACAATCGCACAATGGCTCGTTTCGCCCTCGACTACATTATTTGTAAGACCAGGCGGGATATCTCATAAAAGACAAATTTTAGTGGAGGCTTAGCGCCGCAGCCAATGCTCCTTCTAAAGCTCTCCATCGATTCTCTGCGGAGACAAAAATGATAATGTCTCCATTAATCAAGTTGTATGTTTCGAGGATTTTTGCCGCTAGTTCTGGATATTTTGAGGAAAGGTCATCAAACATCGGTGGAAGCCCTAAAACTCCTTCCTTAAATGTTAAAACAGTCGCTCCTTTGGCCCCCGCTCGGACGGCTGCATCTCTCTGCTCTATACCGAATCGAATTTTGTTAGCTTTCCCTCGGATTTGGATGCCCACACTGACCGGGCCGGTTTTCAAGTAGAGAACATCAAAATCCTTGACATCGACAACATCATATGCCTTTAAGTGTTGGACAAGTAATTTTTCACCTTTAACGGTTAATTTAGAACCAAGCTTGCCTGGTGAGACATAACCTCTCTTCCGAAGGTCAGACAACATCAATTTCACAATTCCTTCATATTCAGACATTTCAAGCATATCTTTTAAACGATAACGACCAATGGGTCCCTCAAATTTCAGACATAGAAGCATCAAAAGTTCTTTAAGTTTGGATCTTTTCCTTCTCTTACCTCGTTTGGGCATTTAAATCCCAAATAAAAATGTGTGGATTGTGATAATAAAGGTTAGTTAAGTTCAGGCGTGATCTAACTAAGGTGGAGGGGTCATCCTCCATGTTGTTGGATCACAATATGAGTAGTACCAGATAATGAATTCGCCAGTAGTTACGATATACTTGTCACATGCACAAGTTCCGTGGGACCATCCATACTCCGTCCATGTCCACCAACCCCAATATTTAGAGCCCTCCGCCGACTCTTCCACGCCATTGATTGAAGTTACATATAGGCCCATAACGCCAAAAGATTCGCCTTCAACATCCCACTCAGCTTGTATCATAGCATCGTACAGCGTTGCTCCAATCGTTCCATTAAACCACTGCCGAGTTCCATTAGCGTAATCAATACAGAGATTAATTGAGGCAGGTAGTCCGCCAATCCTCGCTACAAAATCTGTATATTGATAATAGTAGTATCCAAACGCAGAGGAAGCAACAATTGCCCAGCAAAGAACGACAATTGTAGCTAAAGCCCATTTATTTCTTAGAAACGCCAAACCTATCACCTCCCAAGAATTTTTCCAGCCTAGTGATGATTGGGACCGAACCAACGCCGAAAATTATGGCATTACTGCACTCATGCAAAACCGTAAAGGGCATGCCGAAAATGATTGCAACAATGATTGGGACGCCAAATACCGGTGCATAAACAACGTTTGTAATTAAATCATAAATCAATGTTAGAATAAATCCAACAGTCCCAAATAAAATACTTAGCCTGAGATGGTTGTCATTAAAGTTAGTTGAGGCTAGATTCTTTCCCAGAAGCCCGCCAATCACCCCATAGATCGCCTCGGAAAACATTGTTGCAAGCCAAACTTGAAAAACAAAACCATACGGATTTATCATTCCATAAATTACCCAAGTGAGGATTCCTATCAAACACCCGGCAAAAGCTCCGAAACAGAAACCACCAATAAAAACTATAAAATCCATAACTTTAATGTTAGGCAAACCTGCAAGGGCGTAGTTAGTCGCGAGACAAGTAGCTGTTAAAACCGCAATCAAACAAGCACGCGTGTTCTGTGTGGATACCGTCATCACGTAGAGTTAGTAGGAACTTTATCCTATATAAAAATTTCGAAACTTTCTATAAACTTTACGCAGAATTTAGAACGGGTCTATAACACTTTCCCAAACACTGATAGCGCACGGAATAGCCAATTTTGATGACCGTGAATATCCGATATCAATAAATAAAATTATAGAAGCCATAGGCGCCGCAAACGTGGATTACCCAGACAAAACACGATGTTGCGGTGCCTCACTTATGATAACAAAAGGAAAAATCGCTATGGAAATTACCAAAAATCTTTTGGTAGATGCAAAGAACATGGGGTCAACTGCATAGTTACGCCTTGCCCCATGTGTCACTTCAACCTCGATGTAATGCAAAAGGACATCGCGTCAACATTCCACATTAACATCAACCTTCCCATATTGCATATAACTCAAGCGACGGGGCTTTCGTTTGGCCTAAGTCCAGAGGAACTCGGCTTAAAAATGAACTGCGTATCTCCCATGAAATTATTTTCTAGTCTACATACAATTCCGTAATAGCGCGCCAGAAAACGTTGAACGGTTAGCAAAGAAAAATCGAAGAATATAAAAAGTAGTCAACTGTTGAACTATTTGCTTGAAATTCGGGTGATGTTCGATTTACGAACGGAAATTATAAATTGTAAAGCAATAATAAAGGGTACATGCTTTAGTATTTGACTTATCGATGTGTAAGGGATTGTTATGAGCACGCATGCAGAAGAGTTGAAGCTTCGGTTGATGACGATCGAGTTGCTTAGAACTGCAAAGTACAAGAGAAACATTACGTACCGTGAGTTATCGTCTAAGACTGGCTTGCCAGTAACTGTTTTAAGCAGATACGCAAAAGGGCATGTTTTGCCGAATACGGCGAGGGCGAAGCAACTTTGGAAGGTGTTAAGAAAAATTGTCGGTTTGGAGATGGAACTTCGCAGCAGAATAAAGTTTGGTGAGGATGGATACTTTGATAACACTGAGATTATAGGTGATTTTAGTATTCTCCAGCAGGCAGCTAACCATGCGCTCGCGAATTTTGCTGGAAAACGTGCGACAAAAGTTTTGACGGCTGCTGTTGACGGAATTCCTTTGGCTACTATGGTTGCTAATGCCCTCGGAGTTAACCTCGTAATAGCAAAGAGAAGCAAAGAAGTGGGAGTTAAGGCTTTTCTGGAAGAAACCTACGCACTTAAGGATTCAGGGGTAACCATGACGCTTTACATTCCGAAAGGTGCGATTAGAAAGCGGGACAGCATCTTAATAGTGGATGATATGATCAAAACCGGAGAAACCCAAGCCGCCTTGATTAATTTAGTTCGAAAGGCGAAGGCTGAAATCTCAGGAATATTTTCGCTGATAGCTGTTGGAGATCAGTGGAAGACGAAGCTGAGGCTTTCTAGCGATTGCCCCGTAGAAGTTATAACCTACGTTAAGGCACCTTAGGATTTAGACACTCATTTTTAACTGGACAAGAAACGCATCTTCCCTTTCTACAAAAATCTTTACCTAATCTAAGCAGAGCTGTCTCGAAATTTATGAAGGATCTCCCAGCAACCTCATTTCTAAACCAGAAATTCTCCAGCCGTTTTAGAGTGTTTTCAGCGGCTTCTTCCCTTAATATTCCGAGATTTTTAGCGGCGGAGACCACCAGACTTGTGGGGTTTGGTTTGGCTTTTTTCCAAATACCGCGGAGCTCTCTTAGGAAAATGCTCACGGTCACGTCGCCTATGCCCTTTCCTAAATCCTTTAACCTCTTTTCCAATTCATTTGCATCAGAAGCTTCGTCGTGTATAATGTTGAGGCTTCCATTGTGTTTTTCTATGAGGCTTCGCATAACTTCCAAAAGCTTGTCTGCGGTTTTGAAATCGTAGCGTGTGTAGCTGCCTTCGTCTAGGATTCTGACTAAGCCGTCCCATCCTGTTTCGAGGATTCGCTTAGGTGTTAAAACATCATGTTTCTGAAAACACTCGTAGGTTTTTATGACCGAAGTCTCTGTTATTGGTGCACCAAACAGTATGGATGCTAAAAACCATTTGAAAATCTCCTCGTCTTTTCCGTCTGAAAGGTTTATGCCTAAAATTTCAGAGTATTTATGTCCGAAATTTTCAACGAAGGTTTTTAGGCTTTCTCCTTTCATGACATTTTTCACTTCTAACAAATTTATACTGCTTACTGCATAAAATGGTTTACGAGGCTTTAATTATGCGGACGATAGAGTGGCGCGATGGAACGGTTATAACAATAGACCAGACAAGACTTCCACACGAAGCAGTGATTCTTGAAATGAAAAGCTGTGATGATGTAGCTGAGGCAATAAAAACGATGAAAATAAGAGGGGCACCGCTTTTAGGAGCAGCTGCAGCCTTCGCGTTGGCTTTAGAGGCTTATCATTCAAAGGCTGAAGAGAGAGGAGAATTAATTAACGAGCTGGAAAACGCAGCTGAAATATTAAAAGGAACACGACCGACGGCTGTTAACCTTTTTTGGGCAATAAATAGAATTCTAGATAAGGCAAGAGGTTTTTCTGGAAATGCTAAAGATCTGGCTACCTTTGTTGTTGAAGAGGCGCAGAAAATAGCTGATGAGGATGCAGCGGCAAATCGTTTAATTGGCAATTATGGTGCTGAACTTATTCATGACGGAGATGTTATTTTAACGCATTGTAATGCGGGTGCTCTGGCTACTGTTGAGTATGGCACCGCCTTAGGCGTCGTGAGGGCTGCTTGGGAGCAGGGAAAAAGGATTAAGGTTATTGCAACTGAGACCCGTCCTAAACTGCAGGGAGCAAGGTTAACAACTTATGAGCTTAAACGGGATGGCATACCTGTTACTTTGATTACAGACAACATGGTTGGCTATGTTATGTACAGGCGGCTGGTTAGTAAAGTTATTGTTGGGGCTGACAGAATAGTTCAGGACGCGGTCATCAACAAAATTGGAACGTTTACAATTGCAGTTTTAGCCAAAGAACATAACATACCTTTTTACGTTGCGGCTCCAAAATCCACCTTCAACTTGACAAATACATCAGCAGATGTTGTTATCGAAGAGAGAAAACCAGAAGAAGTCACACATATAGGTTCGCAGCGAATAACTACTGAAGGAGTGGATGTTCTGAACCCAGCCTTTGACATAACCCCGTTGGAGTATGTAACAGCTGTAATTTGTGAAAACGGCATCTTATATAAGGACGACTTTGGTAAGTTTAAAGCCAATCTATAAGTTAAAGCACAGCCTTATGCTGGTTGAGGGCTTTACATGAGCAAGAACAAAAAGAAAGCATCCAGCTACTCGGAACATGGGATTAAGGGTTTACTTGTGGAAACGGGTGTGAAAATCTCTAAAAAACAGAACGTGGATGAGCTTTCTTCGAGAGGATACGGTGTAACCGAGAACAACGAGCTTTTGCTTACGTTTTATGAGGCTCTTTATCTTTTGGATAGGGGGATGTTGGAAGTTGAGGATGAGAAAGGCGGGGAGGCAAATTTCCAGAGGCTTCTGCAATGTTATGAAAGTGTCGATGAAAATGCCTGGGTCAAATATTTGACCTATCGTGATTTAAGAAGCCGTGGGTATGCTGTCCGAGACGGTTTCGGTTTAGGCGTTGACTTTCGAGTTTATGAGCGTGGAGAATATGGCGAAGAAACAGCTAAGTACCTAATTTTAAGCATTCAGGAGGGAAAACCAATTTCGCTGGAAGATTTAACCCGTGTTTTGAGGCATTGTCAAAGCCTTAAGAAGGAGTTGATTTTGGCCGTTATGAACCGTAGAGGGGAAATAGTTTACTACTCAATTAAGCAGCTTGAGTACAAGATTTAACTTCCCCTTTTTTTATCGTTTTCTGCCTTTGGCGAAGAATTTATATTTCAAAATCTTTTACACTATGCTGTCTGGTGAAGGATAAGATGGTTGAAGTTGAACTTAAGAAAGACCTCGTCACTTTTAAACACCAAAATGCATTTTTGAAGTTAGACCTCAGAATACCTTTAGAGAACATAGATAGTGTCTCAACTGAAACTGTAACACCTTTACGTTGGACAGGAGAAGGTAAGGTTTTCTACTATGTCAAAAATATATCCAAGTGCATAATGTTGAAACTAAAGGACTGTGAATATTCAAAAGTGGTCATCGAAGTGGATGACAAAGAAAGGGTTGCACAAATCCTGAGAGAATCAATAAAGCCTCCCCCAAAATTTTCTCTGCGAGAATACACTCAACTGCGTAAAGTTTCAGACATACAAAAATCTTCTCAAAAGTGAGGTTACAGTAATGCCGAAAATTGATGTTGTTTATGTCTTTATAGGAACTGATAAGGGACCGACCGATATGACTGAATTAAAGTAGTTTAATTTTGGCATAATGGCTTTAATTCCCTTTTGTGGGATTCCCTTTTGAAACGGCTGCGCACAGAAACGTGGCTGCGCCTGAAACAAGCACTTTCAATTCCCCTTGTGTGGGATTTCCGTTTGAAACAGATTGACGGAGGCACGGTTAACGACCTGCGGCTTTCAATATTTCAATTCCCCTTCTCGAACAGATGTTCTAAAGCGTAGTATTATATTCAACGAGTCGTCACCGTATGAGTTGTGAAAAAAATGAAAGCAGACGAAAAAGATATGAGTAGAAAAGGTCCAAATTTTCTAATCTTAACTCTCTTGGCGATCATGTTCACTGCAGCGTTGACGTTTGCCACATTAGAGCTTCCTTTAGTGATTGACAAAATACTACACAATTACCTTGACATATATTTCTACGACTGGAAACTTATAGTGCCGTTTATTAATTCTTTAAGGGTAATAGGCTATGTGTGCATTGTAGTGGTTATAGCCCTGATAATCGTGGGTTTCAAGACTGGAAGAGGAAGATTGTCCTCCTTGGGGTCCGTAGCCCTCTTCCTACCGACCTTCGGGTACTTTGCAGCCAGCATGTTTGTCCTCGCAGGCTTGGGCATACTGAGAGTCCTGTGGACGCCGTTTCTGGAGTGGTATGAGCCCAGCCTGAAGCTGGGAGACATCGTCTTTCTCCCCTATCTGCTCGTCTTGTATCCCTTTAAGCTTCTGGGAGCTGATGTCGGGATGCCTCTGGCTCTCCTAGCTATGTGTTTAGGGCTCTTCATCTTCTGCTTAGGCACATTAACATGGTTCTACGGAAAATCCGAAAACAGGGGGATCATTGATTTCTGGATCTACAAGTATTCGAGGCACCCTCAGTACTTAGGCTTCCTCATCTGGAGCTACGGAGTCATGCTGTTTGGAACTCTCAGCCCAGACATTCTACCAGGAGGCTACCTGGCAGAGCCAAGCTTCCCCTGGCTGATCTCGGCAGTTATCCTCATCTGTGTGGCCTTAACAGAGGAAATCAAAATGACCAAGAAAGCGAATGAGACTTATCTAGCATATCAAAGGAGTACGCCCTTCATGCTCCCTCTCCCCAAACTCCTTTCGAAGGTGATCACGGCACCGCACAGAATGATCTTCAAGAAGGATCGCCCAACAAGTGACAAGGAGGTCCTCTTTACCTTTGCCGTTTATATTGCCATCCTCATCTTGCTCTCACTCCTCTTTCAAGGACTGGGACTGAACTGGCGTTATCCCGTCGAGGAGCCTCTAACGTAGTCCTGTCCCCGTACGCCCAAACAGCTTGAATGCCTAAAAATGCTTGAAGAGGGCAAGAAGAACACGAAATAGAAACCCTACGCAAAACCGTCAAAGAACTCCTCAGAAAAGAACTACTCACAGTTAAATCAAGCACCCAGACTGCTTAAATACTCAGTTTCGCAATTAACCCTAAAATGATGGAGAACTTGAAATGTCCGCTTTCAGAACAGTTCGCGGGATGAGGGACTTTCTGCCAGAAGAAGCCAAATTGATGAAGTTTATCGAAAGCAAAGCTAGGAGAACAGCTCAACTTTATGGATATAAAGAAATTATAACGCCGGTTGTGGAGTCATACGAGCTTTTAGCGGCAAAAGCTGGCGAAGAAATTCGTTCGCGGATGTATGCCTTCAAAGATTTAGGCGACCGCAAGGTTGCTTTGCGACCGGAATTTACTGCTTCTGTGGCTAGACTTATTGCAACAACTTTGAGGAATGAACCTAAGCCTTTAAGGTTATTTTGTGTGGGCAGTCTTTATCGCTATGATGAACCGCAGCAAGGGCGTTTCAGAGAGTTTTGGCAGTCAAACTATGAGTTGATGGGTTCGAATAAGCCGGAGGCAGACGCGGAAATAGTAATGTTGACAGATAGTTTGATGAAGTCTGTGGGTTTAAAAAATTGTGTTTTTAAAATGGGACATGTCGGGGTTTTGAGGGGAGTACTAAGCCATGAAAAATTGGAGGATAAAGTGCAAAACGAGGTTATGCAGTTAATGGATAAAAAGCAGTATGATGATGCTCTTAGGCTTGCTGAAAGCGCTGGCGCATCAGAAAAGTGTATAGTAACCATCCAGAAACTTGTAGAACTGAAGGGCGGTGACGTCTTCGAAACCGTAGAGAAAGCGAAAGAGTATGTTAGAGGCTATAAAAGAGCTGTTGACGCCGTAATGAATCTTTGTGAGATTCTTAAACTTGTTTCGGAAACCGGAGAAAAAATTGACATAACCGTTGAAGCTGGCTTTGCAAGGGGACTCGAATATTATACCGGGATGATTTTTGAGGTTTATGCGCCGGAAACGCCCATAGCACTGGGCGGCGGCGGAAGATACGACAGGCTTATCGAGTTGTTTGGAGGCGAACCCACACCCGCTGTGGGGGTGGCTCATGGAATAGATAGAATAATGTTGGCAATGCAGAGGCAGAAGACTACGCTAAGAACGGAAGAAGAAAAAACAATTATGATCATTCCCATCAAAGAGAAACTGAAAAGAGAAGCGTTGAAGATTTCGCGAACGCTTAGAGATGCGGACATACCGGTTGAAGTTGAAGTCATGGGACGAAAAGTCACAAAGGCTTTAGAAGATGCGGATAGAAGAGAAACAAGTTACGCAATAATAATTGGAGAAAAGGAACTAAAAGAAGACGCTGTCGTAATCCGAAATCTAAAGAAAAGAGAACAGCGCGTAGTGAAAATCGAAAATATAATAGAAACAATAAAAAACAACAAGCTGTAAAGAGAAGAGGTTTTACTAAAACTTTTTCTCACGGCTTCACACAAAAAACCAACAGCTTTATTGTCCAACAAAAGGAAAATCCAATGTTCAACAAATCATAAATCTCCACAATATCTGCTGGTGCGGCCGCCGGGATTCGAACCCGGGATCACCAGCTCTCTTAGGTGAGAAGATGGCCATATATTTCATTAAATAGCTGCCTTTTATTCGCGCGCGCTAGGCTGTACTCACCGCAACCGGGAGCTCCTTTGCTATTTGTTTATATGACCTCTTGGATTTTCGAAGCTTGATGATTCGCGAAATCATGCTTTCATTCAATTTTTTGACCATTATCTCACCTTGGAAGGCTTACCCGCCTTTAGGCTTGGGGTCCTAGACCACACTAGACCACGGCCGCTCGTAACTCGCAGGTATATCTTGGTTGGTGGATTAAATAAAATTTCGTGTTGCTAAAGGTTGTTATTTTGGTTTTTCTTCTGGTTTGAAGAGTCTTTTCTCGTGCGCAGGTTTCGGTTTGAGTTTGCCGTGGTGTCTAACCATAGACATTCTTCTCCGCTCTAGATTTTTGAGTCTGGCGTGCAGTTTCGCCATCTTCGTTTTGGAGGGCTTTCTGGTTTTTGGAAGGCGATGGGGGGCTGGTGTAAATGGCTTTTTAGCTTGACTGGAGGTTTTTCTCCTAAGGCTTCTTTTTTGCACGTTTCCTGCTTTTTGGAAAACCACGTAGCCCTCTTCCAAATTCACTTTCTGTGTTTTCCATCCGGCGTCCAGCCAA
>DAOUTL010000163.1 GCA_030626685.1 Candidatus Bathyarchaeota archaeon
TGTTAATAAAATCTGGATTTACGTATGTAGAGAAAAGGATAAAGCATCGAAGCATTTTGAAAGTGCAGTAAAGAATTTTCGCAAATTAGCTAAGCTTAGAGGTGAAGATGATACTAACAATGTAACATTGTTCATGAAGGTCGCAGACCAGAAAACTGTTAATAAACACCATTTATTCGAGTAAACGTAACGTCTGGAAGATTGGATGAAGACGGAGAACTTGAACACGCAAGGAGAATAATCTCAGAGTGGCTAAAGCATAAGGAAAATTTTGTAGTGAAGAGCGTTAAAGAATTAGATCCAAGCCTCAAAGAAGAATGCGTTAAACGTAACCCAAGAGAAATGCGAGCTTGAAGCTGGTGCTGAGGCAAACGATATTTAAGAGAACGGAAATATCTTACTCTCGGAGAGGTGTTCATGGAAGTGAAGTTTAAGGAAAGCAGGAATAAGCTTAATGAGCTTTCGGGTAAAGAGTGGATTAAATTTACGAAGACGTGGTTCATACACAGACCTTTACCGAGAGAGAATGCGAAACTGTTACATCCAGCCGCATTTCCTGAATCATTGGTAAAGGAGTTTGTTGAGTTTTTCACGAAAAGGGGACAGCTGGTTTTAGATCCTTTTCTTGGAACCGGTAGCACTCTCATAGCTTGCATTGAGAGTAATAGGTGTGGCATAGGCGTAGAAGTTGTTAAAAAATGGGCTGATATAGCGGAGAAACGGGTAGAAAACATAATAGCCCAAAAGAGGGGGTCAGAACATCTTCTAAAAACTATGGGACTACAACCAGAAAGGTTGCTGATTAAAGTTATTCACGGGGACTCACGTAACTTGAGCAAGATATGGCAAGAAAATGGGTTTCCATTAGTAGACTATTGCATCACAAGTCCGCCATATTGGAATCAACTTAAAAGAAATTACATGAGACAAAAGGGAAGAGCAGAAAAGGGTTTGGCAACAAAGTATAGCGAAGACCCAAATGATGTCGGCAACATAGACGATTACGATGGTTTTCTGAAGGCTCTGAAAGTTGTTTTCAACGAGGTCTATAAAGTCACAAAAAACAGGGGTTACCTTACCGTGATAACAAACAATGTTTTCTTTAACGGTAAAATTTATCCTTTGGCGTTTGATACCGTAAGAATTTTGAGCGAGGAGCCTTATCTATGGGTGCCAAAGGATGAAAAAATATGGTTGCAAGACGATAAGCCTTTGCTTCCTTTAGGCGTATTCACTGCATGGGTGGGAAATAGAGCGCATCAATATTGCTTAATTTTCCGGAAGGAGGAATAGCAAATGGCTGTTCAACTAACGCTCACTGGCGAAAAACAGAAAGTTAGTATTCAATCTCATGATGAAATGGCTTTTGAAATTGCACGTACAATAAGAGATTTTGTTGTAAGGGGGATATCGCCGTGGAGTACTATGTATAAGAGTACAATAGTTATTACGTCATCATCTGAATGGCCCCAACCCGATTTTGTGTTTGACGATCAGGCGAAAATGACGTATGGATTTGAGTTTAAGCCGCCTGAACAGGTTAGGAGAGAATACATAATGGGAGTGGGGCAAGCGTTGACGTATCTGAACCATTTTTCACACTCAACTTTAATTCTTCCAACTCATGCAGAAAATTTTGAAATTGCACGATATGTAAGCGATTTAGTTCAGAATATTCCATTAAAAATCGGCGTTATAGCATATGACCCAAGGAATTTACGGCAATTGAAAATTCTGATTCCGTATCCCAAAGAGCCAGTTGGACCACTACAAAGAAAAGCAACCGTGGGAAAAGTTTTTTGGGCTTTCTGGATGGATGAATCGATACACGAATTTTATTTGATGTTAAAGAATTCATATGAACATAGGAATGAACGGGGTGATATAAAGCAAAAAGTTTTTGTGAAAGTGTTTGAGATGATGAAGGAGGGTAAAACTTATGCGAATGACGGAACTCCACGGCAACTGGGCAAGAAACTCAAGTTTTCGTCATGGTTCCTGAATTATCGGCTACCCTTCTTACATTGTGGGTTGTGGAGTTTAGATGGTAAACCGACATTAACAGGAAATAGAATTTTGTTGGTGGGAGATACTTATGGATGGGATTCGACTGAATTTCGGAATGCATTGGCAAAAGCGTATCTGGAAAATGGCAAACATCTGTTGCTTATGAGATATATCTGGGATATTCAAATTGATGCTATAAATCAAGGTATTAGGCACAGCACTACTAAGGACTATCTTGATTTCATGGCTAATCAACTTATGGAACGAGGCTTTGGAAGAGCCCTTCGTGGAGTAAGAAGAAATCTTCAAGCTATGATATCCTTATGGGGTGGAGGATTTAGGATATTAAAGAAGAGAGGCAACAGTTACTACTTTAAGAGTTTCGGGCTGGTGCCAGACTGGGGAAAAATCACAACAATCCTTCAAACTGAATACTGGTAAGCAGGCGTTGTCCTTAGTCTTTCTCTCCTCTTAGACAACTCCTGCCATGGCTTCTTTCTTTTTTCTACGCTTTCTTCTTAGCCATGCTTTTATGAACTCATCTATTTCCCGCCTATTATACGGGTCTTTCCATGCGGCCTCTAATGCCGCGCACTCGTCTGTTGCGCCTATTAGCCCGAAATAGGCAAGAAGTTCATTGTATAGTTGTTCTGTTTCGGTGTTACTCAGCCAAACCTGCATTTCGGCGAGTATTGCGTTTAAAACTGCCCTGCTCATCGTTTTTACCTCATTCTCCTTTGATTCTTTTGCTTATGGGCCATCCCTTTTCGATTAGGATTTTCTTTACTTCTGGTATGTTTAGGGCGAATTCCACGTGGCGGCAGCCTGTTGATTCACAGTATTCGCACCATACGCCTTCTGGTTTGAAGTAGACGTCTATTATTCGTCCTCTTGAGTAGCCGTTTGAGAGGGTTCTGTCGAGTATGCGGACTCCGTGTTCGCTGATGTTGAAGTGTTCGAGGATTGGCTGTTCAGGCGTGGGTGTTAGGGTTTTCAGTTCTTCGAATCTTTTTCTTATGGCTTCTTTTATGAATTCTGCTCTGCTTTTGTATCTCCTCTTATCTTGTGCTTTATGATTTCGTCTATTTCATCCATCAACTCTTTTGGAA
>DAOUTL010000037.1 GCA_030626685.1 Candidatus Bathyarchaeota archaeon
CGCTTAGCTTCATAGGCATCCTTGGTCCCCTCTAAGAGACATATGGGCTCAATTCCATAAACTGACGGAATAAAGGGTGCATCACGGTCTTCCGTTATGCGTGCAAACATTTTAACCCAACCCTTCTGCACAATTCTTGTTTCAGAATCATACTCGTTGCTAATTTCTCCCCAGTCTTTCACTGGTTCAAACTCCGTCTTGACGATTCTTCTGCTTTTTTGGTTGCTGAACAAGGCATAAATCGCTTTTCTACGTTGGTGCCACAAGTATTCTTTGGGACCATATTTTCGGAATCTCCAACGCTTTCCCTTAATTGGTTCATCGCTTTTGAACTCGTTCTTAAGCAGAGAATACGCATCTTTGTACAGTTCCTGCAAAGTTTCACATAACTTGACGGTTTTTTCTTTGCCGTAAATGATCAAGTCTATATCAGAGAATTTTGGATGATAAAAATTGTGAAGCATAGAGCCAAACACGCCAAAATCATTCGTTGACAAACTGGCACGCTGCGTTGTAAATTCTAGAACGCTTTGCAAAGCTGTGAAGAGTTCATCTTTCGGCTCTATTTCAATTAACTTTCCAAGCTCCTCGCTTGGTTTTCGCACCTTCACAATGTCAAGGTGATTGACACCTACAACCTTCTTACAAAGCATTTTATGAAAAACCGTGTATTGCGAAAAATTGTTTTGGATAAACTTCCAACCCTCATCCTCGTAAAACTTATAGAAAACACGTTGCCCCTTGCTTCTAAAGGCTTTCGGATTACTCGATTTGAAAATTTCTGCTGGTGCATATTCAACATCACAGATGTAGGCGTTTGACGGATGAGAATACCCAAAAACACGGAAAATTAAGCCCTCTTTCGTGATGATTGCGTCACGGTCTCTAAGCCTTAAAGTGGCCAAATATACTCTTCCTCGCTGGTGCCTGTTCCAACAACAACCTGATGAAAGATTTCGCCTGTTTCAAGATTTTCAACGCGCTCCAGCATCCCAGAGACTTCAATTTTATTTCCTCGTTTGGCAATGTTTCTGTAGCATCCAATCATGGAAAACACAAGTTCCGGAATCTTATCTTTAGGAAACGTTGAAACCGAGTTAGCTGGCTTATAATCTTCAATTTTGTAAATTGCTGGACGAAACATGGCTTCGCTATCATCTTTAACTGTGCAGTAAAACTTGACCTGATTAACGGGCGTATACGTATATTCTCCATACTTTAAATCAACCTCTTCCGGCTTACGAACTGCGTTATACATGAAAATCTTGTTTAAGTACCGTCCCTTACATCGTCTAGCGACGTCTAAACGGTTATTAAACATGTAGCTTAACGTTCCAGCCTCAACAAGCTTGTTTATCGCCCTTTCTAATATGCGAAAGTTCTGCGATCCATATACAACGATGTCGATGTCTGACTTAGATGTGTGCATATTTAGAGCAATGGAGCCATGAACGCCGAAATCTTCTATGACAACACCCGATTCGTTGGAAAGCAAATTGATAAGGTCCAATGTCGTTTTTTGTAGACTATCCTTACTTTTAATTTTAGTTAGAAAACGCAAGCATTCCCTAGGAACATAAACCTTTTTAATAGAATTTAATGGTGCGCTAATTACCTCCTTTCCTCTAAAGGGGCAAAAATACACATAATTCGGGAAATTATTTCGAAAAGTTTCAAGAAACACCTGATAATTTTGTGCTGTATAGAGTTTTTCAGCTCGAAAAAGTCTAAGTCCACCATACTTCCATGTTCTTTCTAAGAAGCGAACATGGAAAAGCGTTCTAAATTCATATGGAACATATTTTAGGAAGGAGAATACACGCCCGCTTGGATGCTCATATCCAAAAACATTGAATATAAATCCGTCTACGGTTACGAATGTGTCCCCATCTGTGGGAAACCAATTCTTTATAAGAGCCATCTTGAAACGCCTCGTAGACGTTAGCAACGCATCTAAATTAAGTATAAGGTCCGTAATTTAAATAAATAAGATGGAGGATTTAAAGTGAGCGACTTGAACGAAAAAATATATCCATATGTAGTGTTCCTTCCATTAGAACAAAAAAGGAAAATATTAAGTGCAATTCTCGGTTCAAAGGCAGCCGTTGACATTTTGAAATTTTCGCTCAGCCGAGGTGTTTCGAATAGGATTTACCAAAAAGACCTCATAAGAAAACTTCCTTATTCAAATAAGACGATTATTAAAAATTTGAAGTCGTTGACTAAACTTGGAGTTTTGGGGGAGGATATGGAGAAAATTGAAAATGATGGACGTGTCGTTTGGGTTAAAGCTTATCAACTTTCAGATATAGGTAAGTGGTTTGCTTTGTTGCTTGCTGAGGAAAAAGACTTGTCTGAAAGAGAGAAGGCGGAAATATTGCAAAACGTTTTTAAAGCGTACATAAAATGGGTGAAAGACCTTTCAGAAACATTGCATGTAAACAAAAAAACGTTAGAAAAAATTTTCATGGAAGAAATGAAATAGGCAGAGGCGAAAAAAATTGAAAGCAACAGTTGTTGCGGTTGTTGGAAGAAAAAGCTCGGGGAAAACAACAACAATAGAAGTTTTAACGAAGGAGCTAACGAAAAGAGGCTACAAAGTTGCTGCAGTTAAGCATGTTCCTGAACCAAACTTCACGATAGACACGGAAGGAAAGGACACTTGGAGATTCGCTAAAGCTGGAGCAAAGACAATTGTTAGTGTGGCATCCGGCGAAGTAGCTACTATAGAAAAGATAGATGTAACAAGTTTTTCGTTGGAAGACATTTTGCAAAAATGCGGAAACAACGATATGATTTTCTTAGAGGGGTTTAGAAAACTTGTGGGCGAAAACTTGGATGTGCCTAAGATTGTGATTGTGAAATCTGCTGAAGAAGCATTCGAAGCCTCGAAAACTTTTAAGCCTATACTGGCTTTCACGGGTCCCTACTCAACGGAAACCCTAAATTTAAACGCACCATACATAAACGTGTTTAAGAATCCGGAAAAAATCGCAGATATGGTGGAGAAAGTTGCCAGAAAAAGATGACGGAAAACTGATGGTCAAGATTGATGGAAAAAATCTGGCTTTGAAACCCTTTGTTCGGAGAATAATAAGAAAAGCGGTTTTGGCCATGCTCTCAACTTTAAGGGACACCGAAGTTCAAGGCGATGAAACTGTTGAGATAAACGTTAAGAGAGCCGCCACATGATTCTGCTCTTTGCAGCTGACTGTGGGGTTTGGAGATCTGAGGGGGAGAAAGGAGAGTTCTTCAAAGAAGAAGCAACTTCTCCAAACCTTTCCACCCTTTGGCGGCTCTTCAAAGACTTGACGCTGCACCTCCCTTTACAGAGCTTTAAAGGCTTCAAACCATCTGTTGTATAAGGCTATCATGTCAAGGGAAACGCTTGGTTTTCTTTCCTCAAGTATTTGCCTGAAGTCAGTCATCCTCAACCGTCTCGGCTTAGCCAGCTTGTTAGCGGCTTGACCGGACTCGAAGAAGTCGCCTATAACCTTTAAGTGTGCTGATTGGCACACATCTTTTATGTCGCTTCCAGAAAATCCTTCCGACAGTCTAGCTAACTCATGCAAGTCAACATCGGGAGCAAGCTGCAGATTGCTGGTATAGAGTTTGAACATCATTAAGCGGGCGTGATGGTCTGGAAGCGGCACCAAAATTCTCTTCTGAAACCTTCTTATGAAGGGCCAGTCCAAGTCCCACGGCTTGTTTGTCGCTCCAATAACGTAAACGTGAAGGTGTTTACCCTTATCTATAATGCCGTCTGTCTCCTTCAAGAATTGGTTTCTAACACGAACTTCTCCGCCAACCTCGCTTGAATGTCTTCCCATAAGAGAGTCCAACTCGTCGATAAAAACTATGGCTGGTCTTCCTTCCAACGCTGATTTTCTAGCTGAACCAAAAAGTTTGGCAACGTTTTTTTCAGCTTCACCCAACCATTTGGACATTATTGAGGCGGCGTCAACAGAAATGAAAGCCGCATCCATTTCTGTAGCCACCGCTGCAGCCAGCAGCGTTTTTCCACAGCCTGGCGGTCCGAACAGAAGAATCCCCCTAGGCCATCCCAGCGGGAATAGGTCTGGTCTCTGAACGGGATAGACTATGGCTTCTTTTACTGCTCTTTTGGCATGTTCGAGTCCGATAACTTCTTCCCATTTCACATTCGGTTTTTCTTTAACTATGAGCTCCTCATAGCTAGCCTTTACGCCTTCCGTGGTTTTTGGACCCTCAGCAGCATCTTTGGCTTCTGCTTGCGGTTCAATGGGGGCTGCTGCGCCCTGCAACGCCTTTATTCTTTCCTGGTAGGCTATTGCCCTTTGTATGTAGATTTTGTTTAGGCTGTACTCCGGATATAATTGGACGAGTTTCAGGAGGGTTTCTATGGCTCTTTGATACATCGTTATCGCCATTCCTCTTGAACCTTGCTTATCTAGGCGGACGGCTTCTAATGCATAGTTGGTTGCAGATTTTTCAAACTCTTGTGAAGCATTCATAAACCTTCGCCTTCTCATTTGGCTTTTGTTTCGATTCTTATCTTACCCTTAGCCCCTAAACTTCGAAGCGCCTTTTCAATTTCCTCGTAAGAGGCATTCAATTCAAGGGAACAACGCGTCAAATCAATTTCTCCCTTACTCTGCTTAACATATTCAAAGAGGACTTCTTCAAGCGCCGGTTTTTCAACTTTTAACGAAATTTCCTGTATTTCCGCTTTCTTACAAGAAAAGAGGTTTTGAGAAGAGATATCTTCGGCTTCAACAGTTTCTTGACCAACGGTTTGTGAACATGTTGTTGCCAACGCAACCATTTGCCTAACAGGGGCTTGTTCCAGCTCTGGAGTTTCCCGGGTTGCGGGCGGTTCTGGGAGCTTTTCAACTATTCTTTGTTCCAGGAAGCTTGAAACCTCTTTCAGTATTTCTTCACCGCCCGGCGTCATATTGTTTATTGGAATAATTGATTCGTCGGCTGTTACCCTTGTTGAGTAAAGTGTTTCGCTTATTACGTCGTTAACTCTGCTTAGCTCAGATGAAACGTCTGGTAAAACTTCAAAAAGCTGTTTTGAAACGCTTTGAAGCATTTTTAATGCTGGTTTCAAGTCTATGACTATGTCGCTTAGTTCCTTTATTGTTTCAAGTCTAATGATTACACGTTCAATTGCGAGTTCTACGTGGTAGAGAAACTTTATTAGTTTTCGAACTTCGGCTATTTCGTTTGCGCACATCGCGGCTTTATCTTTGTTGTTGTTTTTTAGGGCGTTCACGCACGTTTGGAATAGAACTTTGTCTCTTTTCTTCAGCCTAAAAGATACTTGTTCAAGTTTGTAATGTTGGATTTTCAGTTTATTCATTGACTTGACAATTACTTCCTGTAGTGGTGGAGGGCTTACGTGGAAAATTTTTCTGATTTCAGTTCCCTCCGCCCGCCACGTGTCGTCAGCTTAGATACTGGACTCACCCAGTTCTTTCACATAGACCACTACTGGTGGCTCTGGAAGACTTGGAGACGGGGCAGTAGAGACCTCTTGATCTGTTGACTCCCCCACAGCCTCTTCTTTGGTTTCTTGTTCTGTCTGTAGCGATGATTCTCCTAGAAGGATGTTTGAAAGCTTGTTTTTCATAGTTTCCAGGTCGCTTTTCTCCACGTTAGCTTTTTTTAGACATTCTTGTATTGTTGCGAAAGCCGTCTGGTAGGATTGTTCATCAACTTTTCCTATTTCATGTTCGATTTCGAGGTGAACAAGCGCGTAGTTTAATTCTTTAATTTCTTGGGCGCATCTGGCAGTTTCCTTATCAATCCTTTCTACTAGGGCTTGAGCTTCGCCTTTCAGCTGATTTAAGGCGCCCTCAAAGCTGTTGTGCACATCTTCGTATACTTCAGGCGAGACTTTCTTTTTCTCCACAAGCTCCTTTAGAGCTTGATCTTTACGCCATATTAGTGGAATTTGATTGCAAAGAGCTTCGATTCCCATTTTTATTTTAGATAAAAGGATCGCGTCTGCGCCTTCAATTTTTATGTTGTCTACAGGGTATTTTATGAACTTGCCGTCACCTTGTTCGACGTAAATGAAGTCAAGTCTGCCGCTTGGGTTTACCGCAAAAGACGCAACTCTACCTATTACGCGTCCGTATTCATCTTTTACTTGTTTACCAACAGATAGAAAAAGATTGGAATCTTGTGTCATGAGCATTCCCTCCTATCATTAGAGTTTAGGATGTTTCCGTGGGGGCTTTCTCACCTAACTGTACTGAGGGGATTCCTGCTGGCAGTTCTGGGAATTTCTCTTTGATTCTTTGTTCTGCAACAGCTGAGGCTTCTGTAAGAATTTTCTGGGCGTCCTCATTAGCGGTTTCAAAGTTTATCGTCGTTCCTGTGCTTTGTCCAGCCTCAACTATTATTCCGCCTAATAGGTTGCCTATCTGCCCCAACTCCCTGTCCGCTTCCGGGAAAACTTTTGCCATTCCTGTCTTGACATTTCTCAACACGCCTATCGCTGGTCCAAGCGTTGAAACTACGTCTCCAAGTTCTGATACTGTTCGTAATCTTAACACAATTTGCTCAAGAGCCAGTCTAGCATGCATAATCATTTTTTCCATCTTTCGTATTTCAGCCAACTCATTGGCGAAGACGTTTGCCCTTGCCATATCATGCTTTGTGTAAGCATCCACGATTCTCGCGAATATAGATTTGTCTCTTTGGCTGAATCTTTCACCTGCTTGATCCAGCTTTTGTACTTGCAGTTCTATGCGTCTGACAGCCATGTCAAGTCTTGGCTTTAAGGGACCTGGCGGTCTCACAGCTTCTTTGACGCGTTCTGTAAATGGTTGCTCATCGCGTTTCTCTTCCCATTTTTTAGCAAATCTTTCCGACAAATTAATACCTCCAAAGATCACAGTGCGTTTAGCAAATCTTATACATTGTTAATATGCTAGAAACATTTACGTATATACATAGCACTATATGACCGTTCGAAAACTGTTTTGAGCTTTAATTTTCCAATGAAAAGAAGTATTTACTGCTTTCACCGTATTAGACAAAAATATGTAAGTTAAACTAAAAAGAGGCTTAGAAATCAAGTGTAAGCAAGGGTGAAAAATTTGGGTGAAAGATTAAAGGTTTTCGTGCTAATAGCGCTCTTAGGATTCATGGCTGGAGTCATAGCAGAGCTAACAGCGGAATACGTTACCCCAATACTTCTGGAAATACTGCCAGCATTCTTTAGTATGAGATATGTTCTGTCAGGACTTACTGGAGCATGTCTGACACTAGTCTTAGTAAGCATATGGGCGTACATCACAGGACCATCAGAACCATAGCAAACCTCCATTCACATATCTTTATTTCACGTATTCCTAGCTGAAATTCTATAAGTTAAAAGGAAGTTTTGGACTCAGTATCGAAAAATCAATCATCCACTTTTGGTCATCGTACCTCGATTACCTCATCGTCCAAAATATAAGATGCTAATGGAATTATTTATGTTTTGAAGAAAACTAGAGAGGATAGTATAGGAGAGATAGTGAATGTGCGGTATCTTCGGTTTCACATTAATGAAGCCCATACCTCTGGTCAAAGTCTTTAAAGTTCTCGAGAAATTGGAGGTTCACCAATATGTAAGGGAGCCAAAGCCTCTTGGCGGTTATGGTGCAGGTATAGCCATCCTTAAAAGTGATAGAAATATCGTGTTGAAGAAAGTTGGAAAAGTTGATGGCTCCCCAGCAAGGTACTTGTCTAAGATTGTTGATGTTGCTGAGGCTTCTGTTTTAGTTGGACATGTGCGGATGCCCAGCCCATGGTTTATGAAAACTGCAAGTTTTAAGGAAACTGCTCAACCATACGTAGCATGCTGCCATCCGGACTTGAAAGTGGTTTCAGTGCATAATGGCAATTTTGTGAATTATAAGGGGGCAAGAGAAAAATTAAGTAAGGTGCACACCTTTGAGTCGGAGAAAATAGAGCTAATTGATTCTGAAGTTATTCCACATTTCTTTGAAGAATTGCTGAAGGAAAAAGCTGAAACTGATGATTTTTTGTTCTAGAAAGGAACCGCTGACGGAAGAGTTTGGCAGTATACTTGCCCAAGGCAAATTTAGAGAGAAAGTTTCGATTTCATACCGGGAAGATGTAAGTTTGAAGCTTTCTTTTCCGCTGGCTTTTAGGTAAAAGGTTTCTCGTTCAAATAGCCAGATATGTTAAAGCTTTAATAATTGAATACCTTTTAGAACAGATTCTTTAACCGGCATGGATAGAGAAAAGGTTTCGTTAAAAATATGGCTTTGGTGCAACAGAATGATGGAAATTTTGTTACCATTATTGGGATTTCTGATTGGAACGGTTGCTTCGATGGTTGGTATTGGAGGCGGCGTCTTCATAGTGCCTTTACTAACCTTATTATATGATTTTTCTCCCGCTCAAGCCGCTGGAACCAGTCTAACAACGATCATCTTCACTTCGTTAGCGTCAACTGCAAATTATGCGAGGCAAAAGCGAATATACTACAAGACTGGCTTAATCTTAGCGACAGCAACGGTTCCAGGGGCTTTCCTAGGCGCATACTTAACCTCAATCATAGAAGCCCGACTTTTGGGTTTGATTTTTGGAGTCTTCCTATTTTTTGTTGCTTTGCGCATGACCCTTAAATTGAATTTTTCTAGAACAAAACAATCTGCACTTGTAGATTCCGAGAGTTCATTGTTCGAATCTAGAAATAAAATTTTGCTGGGCGTAGTGTTAAGTTTTTTCGGGGGAATTTCATCTGGTTTATTAGGCATTGGCGGAGGCTCAGTTATGGTGCCGATAATGGTGCTGGCTATGAACATACCGATGCACATTACGGCGGCGACTTCCATGTTCACGATGATCTTCACTTCAACATCCGGCGTGATAAAACACTTCTCACTGGACAACATAAATTTCAAATTTGCGTTACTACTAGTTTTAGGAACAGTTTTCGGTGCTCAACTGGGAGCTTACGCATCTAAAAGGATTTCTGGCGGAAACCTTCGCAGAGTATTTGGCATAGTGTTAATTCTCGTCAGCATACGAATGATCATAAAGTATGGGTTAAATTCGTTCTAGATTTTTGAAGGAAAAATGCTTAATCATGTCTGTTTTGAGTGAAACTAAAAAGCTTTCTACTGAAACAACTCTTAAGTCGAGAAAGCTTCTAAGCTCACGGGTAAATGCTGAAAAATCTGTGAAATTTTTATGAATTGAAACTAGTAAAAGGGTTTTTCCATTAAGACCTTCACCCGAACTTGAGAAGAGTATTTTCGGGTTTTTCGAGACCCATTCATGAATTTCTTTCACGTGTTCTGATGTTGCGCTTATTGATAGGAAGTTCAGTGCTACGATTTCGAATCCTAGCTTTTCAAGAGCTGGTATTACCGTGTATTCGCGGATGTATTCCAACTTTTCAAGGTTTTTTCTCATCCTAGTTATTGTGGGTTGGGATACCCCAACAACTTTTGCGAGTTCTCTGTCGCTTCGCTTAGAATTTTTCATAAGTTCGTAGAGTAAATCTATCATTTTTTGCTTTGGCATAACTTACGAGTACGGCTCCACTCTCATAAATTTTATGCAAGTAGATGAGTAACTAAATAATCTTCTTTCTTTTCAGCATGTTTTCTAATATGGGACGCAGTTTCTCGTTTTCGGCTTTGATTTTATCCTTGCCTAAGGCATGCATTTGCTCTGTCATTTCTCTGACGACTTCTGCAAACTTCACTCCTTCAGCTGCGGAGATATATTCTACACGGAATCTTTCTGGGCTTAATCCAAGCTTATGCAGCATCGGTGCCAAAGCGTCCATTCTAGCCTTCATTTTCCAGTTTCCACTGATATAGTGGCAGTCGTAGGGAAGATGACACGCACCGACCATAACCATGCTAGCACCAAGTCTGAAAGCTTCTAGAATGAAGTCTCGGTCAACCCTTCCCGAACACATAACTCGTATAGGTCTTATTGTTGGCGGATATTCAAA
>DAOUTL010000100.1 GCA_030626685.1 Candidatus Bathyarchaeota archaeon
AATTAGAGCGTCAAACCCGCAGAAGTATGAACGCGGTCCCTTTAGCACGTTTGCGTTGGGTTTAATACTGATAGCGATAGGTGGAGCATGGTTCTTTATAGGCATTAACTGGCTCTATTCTTTGGCGATAATACTGCTTGTGCTGGGAGCCTTAGCCATAACAGCAGCTTTAAGAAGAAAATAGCCTTACACCCAACCCATTTTTCTGAAACATTTTTTATCTGCAGTTTAGTTTATGCTATTAGAGGATAAGACGGAACATGAGCGAGAAAATAATCGGACGAGGCACATGGTACGACAAAATGGCAGCAAGAATAATTGAAAGAGAGCGGAAGCTGGGCAGAAGCCTAAAACTAATTAGAACAGAGATGGGGCTTGGGGCTTCCGGTTTTCCTCATATTGGAAGTCTGGGCGACGCTGCTCGCTCCTATGCTGTAACGTTGGCACTTCGAGAACAAAGCTATAACTCTGGGCTAATAGCTTTCTGCGACGATAAGGATGGTTTACGGAAGGTTCCAGCCGGGCTGCCAAAATCCTTGGAGAAATATTTAGGTTTTCCAGTAACCGACATTCCAGACCCTTTTGGTTGTCATGAAAGCTATGGCAGACACATGAGTTGGCTCTTATTGGAAGCTTTAGACAAGTGTGGAATAGAGTACAAGTATACATCTGGAAAAGAAACTTACGAAAAAGGGCTTTTAAACGATGAAATAAGAACACTGCTTCTGAACGCGAAAAGAGTTGGGGAAATAGTTAAAAACGAGGTTGGTCAAGAGCGCTACGTAGAAGTTTTACCATATTTTCCGGTGTGTGGTAACTGTGGACGCATATACACGACAAAAGCATTGAAGTTCCTTCCAGAAGAAAACAAAGTCTTGTATGTCTGTGAAGGTATGGAAGTAAAGGGTAGATGGATTGAAGGATGCGGTTACAAAGGGGAAGCGGACATTACAAAGGGCGAAGGCAAACTTAGCTGGAAAGGGGAGTTCGCAGCGAGATGGAAGGCTCTTGACATAAGATTTGAAGCCTATGGCAAGGATATAGCTGATTCAGTGCGGATAAACGATAGGATTTGCCGTGAAATATTGGGTTATGAGCCACCACTCCATGCTCGATACGAAATGTTTTTGGACAAAAGTGGAAGAAAAATTTCAAAATCAACAGGAAACGTTTTCACTCCTCAAGTTTGGTTCAGATATGGCTCCCCTCAATCACTGCTTCTGCTTATGCTGAAAAGGTTTGTGGGAACCCGCACGTTAGACGTGACAGACATCCACTTCTACATGAGTGAGCTGGACTATTTAGAAGACATATACTTTGGAAAGAAATTAGTGAGAGACGAGAAGGAACGGGCTAAGCTTCGAGGTTTATATGCATATTGCTGGGTGTTGAAGCCTCCTGCAAAACCAAGCACTCACGTGCCATACAATCTGCTAACTTTCTTGGCTAAGATGGCTCCAAAAGGACGTGAAGAAGAATTCATAACTGAGAAACTTCGAAGTTACAGATATTTGCAGAAGGACCAAACGCTTGATGAAAACTTGAAGAAGAGAATTGAATACGCATTCAATTGGATAGGAGATTTTGAGGAAATAAAAGAAACAACTGTAAGCCTAACCACCGAAGAGAAAAAAGCCATAAAAGAATTAATCGAAGTGTTACAGGTTGAAGACGAAGCCGAAGAGATACAGAACGCCATATTTAGCACAGCCAAAAAACACGGTTTAAAACCAGCAAAATTCTTCAAAAGTTTGTATAGGATTCTTATAGGCGTGCCGCAAGGACCAAGACTGGGTCCCTACATACTCGCCATGGGAAAACAAAACGTAATCAAGGCTCTACACAACGCAACTAAATAAAAGTACACAGCCAAATTAACCCTCAATTAACAAGACAGGTTTATTGAGCAACTAAAAATTCCTTGTTGAACAAAAACATTCAATCAAAGCATTAACATTTTCTCTTAAAACCTCTGAATTTATATTATTAAAAATGAATAATTCAGTTGTGTGGGCCCGTGGTCTAGTATGGATTAGGACGCTGGCCTGCGGAGCCGGAGATCCTGGGTTCAAATCCCAGCGGGCCCGCCATTGTCGGCTATTGAGAATCGCTTCGCGCGTCGATATGCCCTCAGTTAAGCTGGATTGTTCTGTTCAGCGTTTTGTAGGCGGGGGCTTCTTGTTTAAGGAACTTCTTGTTTAAACCTTCGATCTTCGAGGGTTTCCACGTTTTTAAGCCTATAAAATATGAGAGATGTAGAAAAATTACGCAAATAAATAAAAAGAGGATATCCGGTGAGGTTTCTCTATCTTCTGTGCGACGTATTACGTATCTCGGATAGAACTGTATGACCGCATTTGAGTTCCATGTAATGTCTGGCGCGCGCGGAATTACTGACTATGTGGACATGGTGTGATCTTCCCATAGGTTTGTCAATGTCTTTTTATCGCAAATGAAGCGTTTTCACTTTTCTAAGTTAGATAATCGTAGAATACAAGCACCCTTTGAACGGAGTAGCTACTCACATCGCGATCTCAATACTTCTTGTTGAGTGTGAAGACCTGTCTGACTATTCTTCCTTCAAGAATCTTAAAATAAACCGTCTTAGAAAAGGTGCTTCACCCTAACTTAAACCCTGCTTTCTCTATAACCTTGGATGTTACACCGCTGACGAGGAGGCTCTTGATCTTGCCTGTATTGACGTTCTTATACGTGGCCTGATAGACTGGCGTATAAACAACCGTATACTCGGAGACCTCGAAAGTTTCACTAGTTATCCGTACAGCATTCTTCGGCCTATCGATGACCCTCGACTTGACGATTTCAACCGCCTTTTCCGGAGGGGTTTCGAGTCTCCAAGCCTTCTCTCCTGCCTCGGCTAAGACCTTTCCGGGATCCTCCTCAGCTGGTGCTGCTGGTAGCTCCTCCGCCGCGACCTCCCGGCTCTCCCTGTCAAGGATCAGGTAGGCAGACTGTTCTTTCACTATTCTCTGTTCGGCTTCAAGTTCAACCTCCCGACCTTTCCTTTGTATTTTAGCTAGGGTTGATGTTTTTGGCTTGAGCGTATGGTTGAAGATGACAAGTTCTGATACGTCGTCCCCGATTTCGAGTGTGTATGTGCGTCTCCGATAGTAGTCAATTCGGTACTTCCCGTTCACGATGATGTATGGCTCATAGAACTTCTCAAGCGATTCGAACCGGATCTCCTCGGGCTTCGGTTTTAGGAAAACCATCTTTTTGAAGAGTTTGAGTTTCTCCTTCTCGCCGATGAGCTTAACGGTTGATGGATCAACAAGACTTTTGTAAACGATCGTCTTCATCTCCGACATCTTTTCTTCTAGAACTTTAACATTTTGAGCCAAAATTAAGCCTCCATTTAAAATTTAACATGTGTCTTCGAGGTCACCTCTTTTATTCAGGTGGGATCACGATGGATTTGAATTGGGGGTTTAGGTTAGCAGGTTTCCCTGACTTTCCCCTTTCTACTATATGTATCTTGTCAACTATGATGTCAACGATCAAACTAGTCGTTTTCCCAAGTCTTATCTCAAAGTGAACATGGATGTCTATACGCCCGGACGGCACATTTAGCGTAATGATGGTACCGTCGGCTAGAGTAGCGTTAGCTGAGACTATTAGCATTCCGATTTTAGTGTAGTTTCCTATCGGTATTTCGCTTATGGATAGGTCCATTGTGACGTTCTCGAGCTCCAGTAAATCGAAATACGCTGCTCCGCCTAGGATTGGCAGAGGCGTCCAGTATCCTGTTTCATTGCAAACCTCGACTTTGTTAATTGTCAGGTTCAAGTGTTTAAGGTCAGAAACTGGGGCGTCTGTCACCTTTACGATAAGCATTCCTATCTTAGCCTCTACTGGAGGAAATATGTGAAGGAGTATAATCGGAGTAGAGACTACTGTTGCAATTATCAGAACCGCCGCAAGTATGCCTGTGGCGCCATAATAAAATATTTTCTTAACATCGTATGCCATTTCTTCACCTTCCAAGGCTTTTTCCAAAATCAATATAAAAAACGACGCATTTAATGAAATGCTTTTGAACACTTTGTTCAAGTTCTTGTACAATAGGCATTAGGGTTTCTGCCTCCAGATCCTTATGGTCTCGTACCATAGGATTACTGTGCCGAGAACCCCAAAGATAAGCGCGAATACGCTGTAAAAACTGAACTCTTTCAATTGTGAAACAAAGAAGACTAGAAGCGTTGTGAACATGGTTGCGTAGAGGGCATATCTAGGAAGCATAAACGTGCCTAACTTTATGAACTGCTTGAGGATTCCGACTTTAACCTCTCTTACGAGCCGATAGTCACCTCTCTCTTTTACGACAAGCCCTAAGTCCTCCAGTTTGTTTAAATGGTAGGATGCTAACGCTGGACTGGAAAAGCCGAGTTGTCTTTGGAGTTCTCTGACGCCTATTACTTCGTTCTCAGAGTTCAGGAGAGCCCAGTAAGCTCTAAGCGTATTCCCCTTCAATTCGCTGGCAATCTTCTCATCGTCAAACAAGCTTACCATAAGGCTCTCCTAGTTATACTCTGGTAGCACTCTTTTTATATTATTTTAAAGTCGGATATAAAGCCAAGTTTAGAAGACGTTTTTATGAGAATAAGAGGAAGTCTACTTGCATCACTTACACCCGCTAAGAAAACGTGTTGTTAGCCGTGTTTTAGCGTGTAGTAGCCGAGCCATGTACCTGTGATCGCTAGCATTAGCGAGTTGCTTAAAGGCTTCTATTTGCTTCAACGAAGTCTTCCAGCGTGCGTGCCGGATTTGAACCCTTTTGGGCAATGGCATCAGCAGGGTCGCCGCTTTTAAGGGTCAAAGTTTTTAAGTATTGCATCTATGTCTTTTCCAACGTTTTCGCCTGAGTACCCGCCTTCCAAAACGAAGAACGTAGGCTTATTCAGCAATGCTATTCTTTTCCCTATTTCTCTGTAACAGTTCTCAGTTAAACCGAGAGAGGCCAAATCTCCTGCGTGAGCGTCAAATCCAGCTGAAACCGCAACAACCTTAATCTTACTCATGTCAACTCTGCTTAAGGCTTCGTCAAGAGTTTTCAAGTATATTTCATCCCCGCAATCAGCCCCTAATGGAAAGTTCAGGCAATTACCCTCA